>JAUILM010000016.1 GCA_030432855.1 Bacteroidia bacterium | reverse complement strand
TTTGGCCCATTGGTAAATACTGCAGAGATGTTTTCGACACTGAGTGATTTGGAAGTTGGCAAAGTAGGCGTTTTGGATACATACGCAATCAGTCCCTTACATAAAAAGATGTTATCGATGGGACTTCTTCCGGGTCAGTCTATTTCAGTGCTTAGGAGACTACCTTTTAAAGGCAGTCTTTACGTTCAGATTGACGGTAGGAATCTCGCATTCAGGCACGAAGAGGCCAAGCAAATCAGAGTAAAAATATAAATGGCAATTTCCTATTCAGGAGTCATTGCACTAGCTGGTAATCCCAATAGTGGAAAAACAACATTATTCAACCAACTCACTGGTAGTAATCAGAAGGTAGGTAACTTTCCCGGAGTCACTGTCGAAAGAGTATTTGGCGAAATCAACCTTGCCAGATCGGGAAAAGTGAAGGTGATTGATCTTCCTGGGTGCTATAGCCTTTTTCCCAATTCACAAGATGAACGTGTTGCTACAGAGATTCTCCTCAACGAGCAACATGAAGATTTTCCGGATGTCGTAGTATATGTGGCCGATGCCACAAATCTCGATAGTCAGTTGTTAGCCCTCTCCCAGATTTTAGACTTGCAGTTTCCAACGGTTCTGGCATTGAGTCTCATTGATGAATTAGAAGCCTCTGGAAAAGAGATAGATATACCCGCACTTGAAAAGCATTTTGGTATACCTGTCGTACCCTTCAGTAGTCGTAAACGACAAAATATTGATGAGCTACGAAGGGTCATCGCGGAGACTCTTCAAAAAGGAACACATAAGGTAACGCCACCTGATCTGCATAGGGATGCTTTAAAAATGCTTTCTGAGGTCGGACAGATTGAGGCCACGCCAAATCTATATAGACGATGGTTGTGGGTACATCACTGGTCATGGCTTCCATTCGAGACCGGCCTGAGTAAGGAGAAGTGGGAAGAATTATATGCAAAGCATGAGTTCGAGCCGCTGAAGGAGCAGGTAGATGAGACGTTTAAGAAATTGGCAGAGTTGGAAAACCTGGCATCTACGGTTGTTCAAAAATCTGATTCTCATCGCACTGCCACTGAAAAATGGGATGCAGTGCTTACACATTGGCTCTGGGGTCCACTGATCTTTGCTGTCCTAATGCTCTTTGTGTTTCAGGCTATCTTTGCCTGGGCTACCTATCCCATGGATCTCATAGAGGCCGGATTTGGTTTCTTAAGCGAAGCGGTCAGTTCCGCATTACCGGCAGGATGGTTTACGGGCTTGATTACAGAAGGTCTCATTGCTGGTTTGAGTGGCGTGTTAATCTTCATCCCCCAAATCGCGATATTATTCTTTCTGATTTCGATTTTGGAGGAGGTAGGTTACATGAGTCGAGCGGTGTATTTGTTCGACAGATTATTGCAGCGTTTTGGCATGAATGGACGCAGTGTAGTTGCCCTAATATCCGGAGGTGCATGTGCGATCCCTGCCATCATGTCTACCCGTACCATCGTGAACTGGAAAGAGCGTTTGATCACTATTCTGGTGACACCTTTTATATCCTGTAGTGCCAGAATCCCTGTATACACAGTCCTTATTGCCTTTGTTGTGCCCTATGAAAGAGTACTGGGAGTTTTTAATAGCCAGGGACTGGCCTTTGCTGGCCTGTATATCCTGGGGATAGCTGCCGCACTAATCTCAGGTTGGGTTTTCAAGAAAATACTGAAGTCAAGAATGCAGTCTTTCTTTGTTCTGGAAATGCCCGCCTATAGAGTACCGGATTGGAGGAATGTCTGGCGAAACGTCAAATCAAAGGTGGGCTCCTTCGTGATGGAAGCCGGGAAAATCATCATGATCATTTCGGTCATATTGTGGTTTCTTGCTTCGTATGGTCCTCCCCAAAGAATGGATGAGGCATTAACACAGGGGCAGCAAGAAGCTATTGAGCAAAATCTTGGTGAGCAGGAGACAGAAGACCTGATTGCTTCCAAGCAACTGGAAGCAAGCTTTGCAGGGATCCTTGGAAAACAGATGGAACCGCTGATCGAACCGCTGGGATATGACTGGAAGATCGGAATTGCACTCTTAAGTGCGTTTGCAGCACGTGAAGTGTTTGTGGGCAGTATGGCCACGATTTATAGCGTGGGTAGCGTGGACGATGATTACCGAATCAGGGAACATCTGGCTAAACAGAGAGATCCTGAGACAGGCGAATTAATCTTTGATTATCGGACAGCGCTATCACTACTTCTCTTCTTTGTTTTTGCCATGCAGTGTATGAGCACATTAGCTGTCGTGCAAAAGGAAACCAAATCGTGGAAGTGGCCCATTATTCAGTTTACCTTTATGACGGTCACGGCCTATGTTGCCGCATTACTCGCTTATCAACTAGGTTGAACGAATCCCTTCACTGGACAAGGCGGTATGCAATGACTGGATCATCTCAGGGGTTGTGCCACAGCATCCTCCCAGTATCTGTACACCCTCACGATACCACTCCAGGCAGGAGTCAACAAATAGTCTGGTGGCGTCGCTTGTAGGCGACCATCCATTCTCCGGATGAGGTGTGCCGGGGGCGTTTGCGTAGATGCCGAGTGGCAGGTATGATTCCTGAAGGAGAATTTCAAGATCCTGATTTATTATGGGAATGTGTCGGCAGTTTATCAATAGGGCGACAGGAGGGTGTTTTTCCAACCGGTCGAGAAGTTTTATAATCGGTGATCCGTCAAGAAGGTTACCCTTGCCATCGGTAATAATACTGAGAAACAAGGGGAAGTCAAGATCATTACAGATCCGGGCTATGGTAGCTGCCTCCAGCACATTATTAATGGTCTCAGCTATAATGATATCTATGGGGTAACCCGCAAGGTGTCGTATCTGTGTGCTATGGTATTTGTATGAAGTTTCCTGATTGGGACGCAATTCGGGCTGGTAGCAATCTTCCAGTGTGGCGATCGAGCCTGCTATCAGTAGGTTTTCGTCGTATTCTTTGAAGGCCAGTGAGGACATTATTGCATGGCCTAAGTCGTGTGTGAATTGAGAAAGTAGATCTAGTCGCTCGTACAAATAATAACTTATCCTAAACGTATTGGCTGTGATGATCTCCGCCCCGGCATCGATATATGCTTGTTGTAGTTTAGCATAGAGTTCAGGTACTTCCTGTGTTGCTTTAGCCGTCCATAATGGAAGTTTGGTTTTGTACCCATTTCTTTCCAGTTCGGTACCCATTGCACCATCTAATAACATGTATCTTTGGTGGGCAAGCCGTCTGGAGATTTTGTCTATTGAGTTCAATGGCGATTGACATAATTCTAGCTTAAAAATAATGATCATGTTTGATACGCTCATCACAACAAAGGAATTAGTAAATCACCTGCAGGATGAAAGGTGGATAATCTTTGATGTACGTTTTAATCTTGCAGAGCCAGATGCCGGTAGGGCTGAGTATCTCAGAGCCCATATACCAGGCAGTCAGTTTTTGCACCTGGATGAGGATTTATCTTCTCCTATCATCAAGGGAGTGACCGGCAGACATCCCTTACCGGATGCCACTGATTTCGAAAAATTGTTGAGGACACGTGGAGTAAACAATGATCATCAGGTCATAGTATACGATCATGGACATGGTGGCATTGCAGCACGTCTATGGTGGATGCTTCGATGGCTGGGACATGAGGCAGTGGCGGTACTGGACGGTGGATGGGCTGCCTGGATCGCAGACGATCTACCAGTTGATGATCTGATACCTCAAAAAGACCCGGGCAATTTTTCTGCTATCATCGACAATAATCTGATACGATTGAAATCCGACGTCGACCGTATGCGTCAAGACCCTGAATCAAAAGTAGTGGATGCCCGCACTGAAAACAGATATCTGGGAAAGGAAGAGCCCATTGATCCGATCGCAGGATCGATAAAAGGTGCCGTCAATAAACCCTGGCCAAGTAACTTGAATGACAAAGGACGTTGGAAATCGCCTGATGCTCTTCGTGGGGAATGGGAAATCGTCTTGCAGGATATACCGGCCACTAATACGGTCTGCTACTGTGGATCAGGGGTGACAGCCTGCCACGATATCCTGGCCATTAAGCACGCCGGATTGGGTGATGCCTTACTTTACCCGGGCTCCTGGAGTGAGTACCTGATTGGATTACAAAAGTGAAACTTGAGGATTAATCTGACCGTTATCGTTATTGAGGAAATTGATCCAGATCAATTCCCAATAGTTTGGCGGCATTTTTATAGTATATTTTCTTCAGTATTTCATCTGACAAGCCAAGGCCGTACATTCTCCAAAAGGCATGGTATCGCTTGTAATAGGGGAAATATTCATCTTCTGTCTCCAGCACTCTGAAATAGGTGAAATATTCTTCCGGGTTGTAGGCATCCTTCCCGAAGAGGATACGATCCTGATACTTTTCGAAGAAAGCATTGGCAGCCCGTGGTTGCCGACCCAGCTCTGCGATGACAGCTCCAAATTCTGTATACATGTTTGGCATATCATCCAGGAGCGTACTTAGGTGTGCCAGATCGTTTGCATACCAACCAAAGTGTGCCGCAATGAATGTAGTGTTTGGGTGCTTCTTGAAAATGTGATGCTGCTCGGCAATAATGGTATCCCAGGGAGCTGGATCATCTGGACCTCTTTTCCTTCCGGGTCTCAACTTCAATTCAAGCCAGCGCTCATTCAGGCTATCATGGGGCTGCCAAAACTGCTTGGGATCTGCGGAATGAATCAACACTGGAATACCTAATTCACCACATTTGGCCCAGACAGGATCAATACGTGGATCATCGATGGGAATTCTGTTGCCAGAGCTGTCTGTATTGTGCATGCCCTGGTTCTTAAAGATCTTAAGTCCTTTGGCACCATTGGCTACATCGTACTCCAACTGTTGAATAGTGGCTTCCGTCCAGTCAGGATCATCTATACTTTGAATGTTGATATTAGTGAATACCACAAATCGATCATCATACCCTTGCTTAGTGACATTGTCTGTCATGGCTTTGAGGCGAGCTCCGCCCCGGCCACTCAGATTGACCAGCACCTGCATATTGAGGGTGTCCATCTCCGCTACCAGGCCAGAAAGATCTCCCTCACCCATACGCCACTGATGGTTATGAATGTCAATAAAAGGAAATTTTGCTTGAGTTTTTGGATGTTCAGGTACCACGAGTGTGGATGGGGGGTCGTAAGATTCCCAATCGATCGTGATGTCAAGAGGTTCTCTACGTTGACCGAAAGCTAAGCCTACCAGCAACAAAAAGCAGGCTAATATCCAAGCCTTCTTAGATATTCGTTCCATAATTTATCAATTTGGTCGGAAAATAGGCAAAATTACGTCGATTCATAAGGTACGTTTTCTTAAGAAAAACATAAATTAATCGCATATCAAAACGTGAAAGGCTAAGCTATTATGGATGTAATCGTCCTCTCTCTTAAGGACTTTATTCAGGCGGTTCGTATTTATTTGACAGTACCTGCTTTTATTCGGGACAATAGACTGTGGAAGGGATTTGCCAATCACTCGGTGGTCTTACTTGCGATTGCTATCATTGGTGTCATCTTCGGTTTGAAGTTTGTCGGTACCATCCTGAGTTGGTGGTCGAATGTTCATATTGACAATATGCTGGACGTGGGTGTACAGGCAGCCACCTTAGTATCGGATGTAGCTACTTCGGGATACGATTTTCTTTTCGCAGGAGCCTACAAGTATATCATCCTGATTATCATGGAACTCCTGATTTTTCACATGGCACTTCGCACAAATGCTATAAAGACAGGGGTGCAGGAAGAGCTGACAATAAAACTGCTCTTCTCTGCGCAAGTCCGGATGATCAAGGTGTCGATTTTTACCTTCATCATGGAGCAGATCACTATAATCATCCTATCAATCATCATCAGCATTTTATTGTCCGATTCGTTGGAGGGAGTGGTGAAGGCACCTGTAAATTTCGCGATTCAGTGTTTTTTCCTGGGCTTTGCTGTGATTGACAACTTCAACGAAATCAGAAAGCTGAAAATCAGGGAAAGTTACCGTCAAACGCTGTTGTATCCGGGAGCTGCAGCGGGTATAGGGATGATCATGTATCTTCTCATCTTAATTCCTGTTGTGGGACCTATTGTGGGGCCGATGACAGGGGCAGTTGCGGCTACCTTAGTGATGCATCATCTCACTGCCGAGGGTACGCGTACAAAGCAACCTGAATTCGAATATCCTGATGAGTATTAAGTTTGTTTCTGTTACCGATTTAGAATCTTCCTTTTCTCTAATTCAAATTCGTTGAGAGACAATTCTCCGCGTTCCAGTCTTTCTCCCAGTTCCTCAATTTTCTCAAGAGGAGATAATTCGAGAATGTCGTTTGAGAGAATGTCAGGTGCCATGGGAGGAGGTAGGGTTGGAGTAAGTTGATACTTATTTCGTCTAAACTGCTTGAATTGATCTCGTGATTTTATGAATCGTAATGCCTTGTCACGCTCCATCCGATCAAAGTCGTCAAAACCCAGATCTATGGCCTTATCCAGATGAAAGAAGGCATCTGATTCCTTTTTTAGTTCTGAGAAGCAGCATGCCAGATAGTAATGTGCAGCATAATTGGATGGATCTTCGTCCAGCACATCATCAAAGCGATTGATCGCTTCCTCAAATTTTCGTGCCTCATATTTCTTCAGTGCTCTCTTTAACTTTGAGAAAACCGGATTCTTTGATTGTGTCCGGGCTTGAATTCTAGACCTGATTCCCTTCCGCCTGGTAGGGGTACTTTGAATAGTCTTATTGTACTTTCGGTCAAAATCTACCTGTGGCATCACCGCAAATAAAATAGCATCTACTAAGGTGACCATTCCCATGATCGCAATGGCAGGAAAGCCTTCCTCAATCGTCATCATCAGTGCTACAAAGGATGCAAAGGCATAGAGGAATCCCCTAAATCTTTGTCCCAGGTAAAACCGATGAATGCCGGAAAATCCAAGGAGAAATGCTAAAATAGCTGCTGTTTGTTTACGCTTTAAACCGACTTCAGGTTCTTCTGCAATAGGCTCCTTACTTCGTTCGACCTGAGGTTTGCGGTCTTCCAGCACTCTGCTGGCTCTGAGTATGCGAGGACTGGGTGCATTCAGTCCGCGATTGGTCAATGCATAGAGCTCTATCGGATGTCGTTGCTCATCAATAGATTGCTGGCCCAGTGAAGTGCCCAGTAACCACGGGTGATTTTTTATATCATCATATATCTTACCCGTGAGCAATACTGAGCCAGGCTCCGCTAGATGTTCCACTTTGGAGGCCACATTGATACCTTCTCCATAAACACCGGCCTCATCATAGATGATTTCTCCCGTGTGTAGTCCAATCTTTACCGGTATTTCAGGTGATTTGCGCAACTCAGTCTGTAGGTAGTAGGCACATTCCACAGCCTCAGCAGCACTGGAAAAAATACTAAGGGTGCTGTCTCCGAATCGCTGCATTAGCTTGCCATTGAACTTCTCGTGCATGCGGTTGAAGACATCAAGATGACGCTGTCTGATCTCATCCGCGAGCTTAGGATCTGTTTGCATGATTCGTGAGAATCCTGCGATATCTGTACACATGATTGCCGCCAGTTGACGCTTAGAAGCCATATCCGTTACCGTCTCAGTCATTTCAAATGTATGGTATTAAGATGATAATTCCGATGGCAGCATAATTGATACCCGGAAATTACCGCTGTTTTTTGTTAAAGTCAGTGCTCAAACCCCCTTACATTAAGATTAATTGTAAAGTATTAATGTTTGGCAAACAATTTGCTGCCTGTCATATTAAATGAATAATTAATATGATTGGTAGACAACATCGAAGATTAGACGAGGAATGGGTACTATGGGTTGCAAGAACTCTTGTGATCTACTATTTACTCTTCCTGGGCTCCAATGTATTTGCTCAGTCATGCCCTGATGATGTGAAGTTAGATATGGAATGGAGCGAGCTACATTGGATGAGCGGGAGCAGATACAATACTTATCGATTACCCTTACCCCATAGTGGTGACTCGGTGGCGATTACCTTTCAAATCAGATCACTGCATCCTGGTTATTTCAAGACAGCTTCGCTGATTACACCTTTCATAGACGGTGGAGAAGGTCAGCACTTCGGCACATCCGATGATGTTGGAATTTTGTTCACCGGAGCGGACGAGAAAGATGCTAACATCGTGGAAGTCAAGGCATACTTCAGTAAGCCACTTTCCTGCGTGTCATTTGATATTTCAGACATTGATATTGCCGGGCATCACAGAGATGAAGTAATTGTGTTTGGCAATGATTCTACGATTCTACCTACACTGAAAGTGCTGGGAGAAGATCCGGTAGTTTCTGTGGAAAGAAATCGGGCCTTAGCCAAGGGGACCGGATCTGGACGGTCCAGAACGGGTGCTTCCTACGGGGGAGATGATGCAGGTAGCGTGCACGTGGATTTTTCTACATCATACATCGATTCTGTCACGATCTACTATCTGGACAATGATCCAAATCCTCAGTCAGGTGGGAGAGGGATTGGCCTATTTGGTAATTTTCAATATGGGGGCACAAATCTTCGGCCCATGGATTTGGTGACCTTTGAAGTAGAGAGAGATGATGCATGCAAACCGATCATTAAATGGATGACCGTGCATGAGCATGGTGTGGAAGAGTATATCCTTGAGTATAGTTACGACGGTTTCAATTTTGCGGAAGCGGCTCGCTGGCATGCTGACAATTCTTACACTGATACGGTGAAGTATGAAAAGTCGCTGGATCGTAAATTGAATGAAGAAAACTACTTTCGATTGATTAAGGTGAGCAATGATGAGGCGGCTCAAATGCTGGCCCTCAGCAGTGTTGAGGGATCCTGCTACAATCTGTCGGCGGTAAATATTTATCCTAATCCTTCTCACAGAGATTTTTTCTATGCTGAAATCGATACGAAGAGTGCCAGGATAGCGGATGTGATAGTGATCGACCAATCCGGAAAGCCTGTGATGAAAACCCAATACGAACTGAAAGAAGGGAAGAATTGGTTCAAAATTAATTCACGGTATTTTGCACCAGGTGTCTATCACGTACGCTTTGTAGTGGATGAAGAAATAGTGACACGGATGATTAGCATCATGAGTTAAAAGGGGCTCTACATCCCGATCAGAGAGTCAGAGCTTCCAACACTTTGGGTACACCTTTAGTTGCATTCATTGGCACGGTAAAGAGATTAGATCGTTGGTTTAGTTCTCTGGATATATATGGCTGAGGATCAACATAGTATATAGGTGTCCTTTCTGGAGAGAAATCAATCAAGCCAGCCGCTGGATATACTTGTAGAGAGGTGCCGACCACGATCAGAATATCCGCAGTGGATGTGATATAAGCAGCTTCCTCGATTAGGGGTACAGGTTCACCAAACCATACGATATGAGGTCGCAGCTGACCACCTTCGGGACAGCTATCGCCAAGGTTTAAATCTCCATCCCATGGTAGGACGGTTTCAGGATTGAAAGTACTTCGAACCTTCCTTAGCTCACCATGTAAATGTAATACCTTGGTACTTCCGGCGCGCTCATGCAAATCATCTACATTCTGTGTGATGATACTTACCTTATGATGGTCCTCCAGCTGGGCAAGACCGAAGTGAGCCTCGTTGGGTTTACATCGAAGCAGTTGCCTTCTACGATCATTGTAAAACTTTAGCACCAGGGACTTATCTGCAGCCCATCCTTGAGGAGAGGCTACCTGCATGACATCATGGCCCTCCCAAAGTCCATTAGCATCCCGAAACGTCTTCAGTCCACTTTCCGCGCTTACGCCGGCACCACTTAAGACTACTATATGTTTTCCTTTATCGGTCATACCTGTTTTTACCTGATTCGAGTGTCATGAATGCAGCTGGTATGTGATCAATGATGTCACTGGCTATCAATCCATGCTGGCCCACAGTTTTAGCAGCAATATCACCCGCAAGACCATGAATGTAGACCCCTAACAGACATGCTTTCAAAGAGTCTTTGTACTGAGCCAGGAGACCGGTAATCAACCCCGTCAGAACATCACCGCTGCCTGCGGTTGCCATGCCAGGATTGCCCGTCACATTGAAATATGCCATGCCTTCGGGCGTGGTAATGCATGTGTTGGCACATTTGTAGATAATGAATAAATTGAGTCTCTGACTCAGATCAATTTGCTGTTGGAGACGCTCGAAATCATCTTTCGTCTTATCAAATAGACGTCGGTACTCTCCAGGGTGCGGAGTGAGGATCGAACCCCCGGGAAGTTCCTCCAGCCAGGCAGGATTATTAGCCAGGATGTTGAGTGCATCAGCATCGAGTACCATAGGCTTTTCTGTACTGTTTATCAATGACTTAAGCCCATCTATGGTGACCTGTTTTTGTCCAATGCCACATCCCACCCCAATGGACTCAAATGACTCTTCCTGGTTGACTCCAGAGAACCAAAAATCGTGTTTATCAATGTGCACCATCGCTTCAGGCATGCCCATTTGCATCACCTGATAGGCATATCTGGGGACATGTACCGTGAGTTTACCTACACCTCCACGGAGGCAGGCTTTGGCCGCCAGTAATGCGGCTCCTACCTTACCGTATCCTCCACAGATCAGTAGGGCATGGCCAAAGGTGCCTTTGTGATCGAACTTCCGTCTGGATTGAAGACAGGAACATACCAGTTGGTGGGTGATGACGGCATATTTTGTACTGACACTACTAAGAAATTTAGGATGCAATCCTATATCCAAAATAGTCCATTGGCCGATATAGGGGTCGTTTTCGGCCATGAAGAATGCCAGTTTCGGGCATTGAAAACTCAGGGTGTGATGTGCGACTATGGCTACCCCGGTCCTTGGAGCATCTGCAAACACTCCGGAGGGTATATCAATGCTAATGCGGATGGCATTGGTTGCGTTAATGTGGGAAACTACCTCGGCCCAATAGTCGGTGATGGGTCTGCTGAGTCCACTACCGAAGACAGCATCAATGATGGCCCCATACGAGCTAAGATCAGGCATCGGGTCCCCTTCCCTGATCTCGTAAGTTTGTACGTAGCTTCGTTTGGGAAGTCTCTTTAGGTTTACTAAGTAATCAGCACTTCGATTGGATCCAATGTTGAGTAAAAAGACATCTACCAGATAATCATTATTGTTGAGAAGTCGGGCCACGGCAAGACCGTCACCACCATTGTTTCCAGGTCCACAGAAGACAGCAATCCTAAGATCTATGTTGGGAATATGCGAGGTAATCCAGTCTTTGACTTTTATACTGGCCCGCTCCATCAGATCGATAGAGCGAATTGGCTCTTCACGAATCGTAACGTCGTCGGCTATTCTTATTTGATCAGCGCTTAATATCTTCATGAAATTATAATGATATAGGATATTTGGGATATATCGCTCACATAGAAATAGTAAATATATAAAAGCCTTTGATAGGCTCTGAGAGGCCTAATCTTTAAATAAATTTTATATGTGTAAATAGCACCCTTCTAAACGGTAACACTTTACGGAAAATCATATAGGTTAAAATATTAAAAGATTTTTGCACACCTAAGCTTAAGAACTACATTTATGTTAACACAATGAAAATATTTCAAGTGTTTTCAAGTGTTAATTTTCTACAGGAATGAACATATGGTATAATTCTTGTAGACGTATCTTAAGATAATAACCAAAAACGATTGCACCTTGGACAGAGTTTTACCGAACACGTTAGTCCCCTTTGTCGTTTGCCTTTGCCTTGTATGGACAGTCCGAGGTCAGGATATCCATTTCTCACAGTTTTATAACGCTCCACAGGTTATGAATCCTGCTTTGACTGGCATCTTCTATGGAGATGTACGGATTATGGGGCATTACAAGAAACAGTGGGCAAATGTACCTGCCGACTTTCTGACTTTCTCTGGTAATTACGATCGAAAAATTTATCCTAAGAATGCTGAAGGCAATGACTTCTTTGGCTTCGGGGTGAATTTCAACTACGATAATGCCGGATTCTCAAAATTGAGTCTGGCACAGCTTCAGTTTGGAGGTTCTTACAGTAAAGAGCTTGCAACGAATACGTTTTTGACCGGTGGAATTCAAATCGGCCTCGCCAACAGATCATACAAGCAGGATGATTTGACTTCTGATAGTCAGTGGGATCCTGCGGCTGGTCAGTTTGACCCTTCACTTCCTCTGGGGGAAGACTTTGATAATACTTCCATTTTCTTTGCGGATTTTTCATTGGGCGCAAATCTTAGATTGCAGAAGGATGATCGCCGCACTAAACTTGATTTCGGCGTAGGACTGTATCATTTGAATAAGCCACGTCAGGAATTCTTTGATGCCAGTGACATTAAGCTGGACAATCGGTTTTCGGTACATGCACTGGGAGCCATCAAGTTAGGTGGTGCTCTTGATTTGATCCTTAATGGTACTGCTCAGTTTCAGGGAAAATTTAGAGAGTATGTGCCAAGTGCCGCTCTTCGGATCTACTTAAACCAGAACCGGGGTAAAGAACTGGCTTTCCAGGTAGGAGGTAATTGGCGACTGAACAATATTACAGATGCTATCGCACCAGCTGTAGAGCTACACTGGCGAACACTGGCGGTAGGTGTTAGTTACGATATTAACGTTTCAGATTTTGAGATTGCCACAGATAACAGGGGTGGACCTGAGATCTGGCTCTCATACCGAATTGTGAATGTGAAACCATTGGGTATGTTTAAGACATGTCCAATATTCTAGTACTGAAGAAGGCTGATTGATGAAGAACTTTAGGATCATATTAATTTTAAGCTTGTTCATGACCGCTGTTGCCAGTTTTGGTCAGACCAGGCAGGCCTTTTTGGAAGCCGCCGAAAAGTCTTTCGAGGAGAAAGATTACTATTCGGCCCTTCACTACTACAAAGCAGTATTGGAATTCAGCGAGGATATCGCCGTTCTTTATAAAACTGCCGAATCGGCCCGCCAGTTTAACTCCTACAAGCTTGCAGAGACAAACTACCAGAAGGTAGTGGACCTCCAGCAAAATGGTGAGTATCCATTGGCTACCTTTTGGTTGGCAGAGATGCAGAAGAGACAGGGCAAATATGAAGCCTCCAAAGCGAACTATCAAATATACTTATCCGAGAACTCACTTGACAATCCCTACTACACGGATGCTGCCGAGCAGCAAATAGAAGATTGTGATTGGGCGATTACCCAGCAGGACTCTGTCAGGGAATACGTCACAGTAGAGCATATGGGGTCGAATATCAATACTCCTTTTTCAGAGTTTGGTCCTGTACAAATTGGTGACACTTTATACTATTCATCACTAAGATTTCCATCTGAGGAAGATGAATCGAAGGTGGATCGTATTTTTTCTAATGCTTTATGGTCTATTAAAGGTGGAGAAGGGATACAATTTGACTCAACTTTCAATGATAAGAAGTACCACACTGGACACGTAGTATTTACTGAAGAAAAAGATCGTGTGTACTATACTATCTGTGAGTATGAAAATGCCACAGAAATTCGGTGCGACATCTATTACAGAGATTTAGAGAGTGATGGTACATTTGGTCCTGCAACTTTGCTGCCGGGTACAATCAATGATACAACACATACCAGTACTCAACCATCCCTCGGGCTTGATCCGATCAATCACGAACCGGCCCTGTACTTTGCATCCGATAGATCAGGTACAAAGGGTAAGTTAGATATATGGTACAGTACAATACTGGACAATAACCAGTTTGGAGATCCGGTAAACTTAATGCCGGTCAATACCATTGAGGACGATATCACACCATTCTATCATAAGAAATCTGAAACTCTCTACTTTGCATCGCAGGGTTATCAGGGTTTTGGGGGGTATGATATATATAGTGTGTATACTCGTGATATGGTTGATCCCTATATCGAAAACCTGGGAGCTCCTGTCAACAGTAGTTATAATGATTTGTACTTCTTCCTGGCGGACCAGGAGGATACTGCGTTCTTTGCCTCTAATCGTCAAGGTTCGTTTTTCATAGAGGAAGAAGATGAAGCTTGCTGTAATGATATCTATAAGGCAGCTTTTGAAAAACTGGATATAAACCTACAGGCACTGACATTTGATCAGGCAACACAAGCTGATCTTCTCGGAGCTACTGTACAACTATATGAAATTAATGGTGAGCCTACCTTTGTGGATTCTATGTTTAAGGATAACACGAATGAGTTCCTGTTCCCCTTAGACAGAAATCGTAGTTATCAGGTCATAGCCACTAAGCCTGGTTATTTTCCTGATACCATCCAATTCAGTACCAGAGGTATCAATAAGGCAACAGATATCACCAAGAGATTGTATCTCAGATCTCAGGCCCTGGATCTGGAGTTGTTAGTGTTTGATGATTCCACACGACAGGCTATTCGTGGAGCGACTGTGAATCTATTAGACCTTTCAGATCCGCAGAATGAGATCGTGGTTCAAATAAATGAAGACGGAAACAGTTTTGTGTTCCCGATTGATCGCGACAAATCATATCAAATTATCACCTCTAAGAGAGGCTACAAACCTGATACCTTGAATCTTAGTACGATTGATGTGCCAGGCAATCGAATTACAAAGAATATCTACCTGAAACGGGGTAACCTTGAAGATTTCTTGCCATTGGCCTTGTACTTTGACAATGACTATCCCAATCCAAAAACTTACTTCCGTACTTCGAGAAATACGTACGATGATACGTATCCTCCATATATGGATCGCAAGGACGAATTTAAAATGCAATACACTGAGCCTTTGATTAATGGAGCAAAGGCCGAAGCAGAGGACGACATTGAGCGTTTCTTTGAATATAGTGTCCGTGAAGGCCGAAATGACATGATTACCTTCATCCAGATACTCGCTGAAGAGATCGCTAAAGGTGAAAAGATCGAAGTGGTACTTCAGGGATTTGCCTCACCACGGGCTCCTTCATCTTATAATGATCGATTGAGTAGCCGTCGTATCAGTACGGTGATCAATCAATTCAGAAGATATGGAGATGGTGAATTGATCCGTGCAATTAATGCAGGGGATCTAAAAATCATAGAAGAGCCATTGGGTGAGACCAAGGCACCATTATACGTAAGTGATGAGATTGCAGATACCAGAAACTCCATTTACAGTGTACCTGCATCGAGAGAACGACGTGTTGAAATCATTGATGTAAGAAGATCAAACGATTGATGGAAAAGATGACGAAGCTATTCTCAATAATAAAATCAACTGGCAGCAAGCACCTTTGCGGTGTACTGGTAGTTATGTTGATGGTACTTTTGTTGCCATCCTCAGCTATTGCCTCGCATATTGTGGGGGGTGATATATCATATCGTTGTCTCGGAAATGATCAGTACGAAGTCACTTTGATGGTATATCGTGATTGCCTCAACGCCAATCCTGAAGCGGACTATGATGATCCTGCTTCCATTGCGATATTTGATGCCCGAAACAATTTGCAGGTACATCTTGGTCAGTTGGGCCAGATACTTATTCCTTTCAATGCAGATGATACACTGAGACAGGAAAGTGATTGTTTTGTGGATGGAAATGGTGTCTGTGTACAGCGAACCATATATAAGATGGTGGTTGATCTGCCATTTTTGGCAGGTGGTTATCAATTAGTATATCAGCGATGTTGTAGAAATACAACATTAAGCAATATTGTAGATCCGCTGGAGACAGGTGCTACCTGGATCACGGTAGTGACAGAAGAAGCCCTGGCACAATGCAATAGTGCACCTACCTTCAGGGAGTGGCCTCCCATCTACATCTGTCTTGGTGAGCCTTTACAGTATGAGCATGCTGCCGTAGACGAAGATGGAGATTCATTGGTTTACCGACTATGTACGCCATTCCTGGGTGCCACGATGGAAAGGCCTGCACCACAGCCCGCACTAAGACCACCGTACGATGAGGTACTGTGGAAGAGTCCCTACAGCCTGGATAATTTACTGGGTGGAGATGATCCCTTGCGAATTGATCAGAATGGTCTGATCACTGGTACGCCTACCACTATGGGACAGTTCCTGGTGGGTGTTTGTGTAGAGGAGTATCGTAACGGTGTGAAAATTGGTGAAACTAGAAGAGATTTCGAATATAACGTGGTGGATTGTGATCTGTTGACTATCACCGGATTTGAAGTAGAAACCTCAGTGGTTTGTGCTGATGTCGTGGATGTGCAGATTACAGATATTTCTTCAGGTATTCCTGAGGATGCACCATATGAATACATTGTGGAGTCTGATCTGGGACAGCGATGGGTTTTTAATGAGCCTGATCCTGCTTTTCAGGTCAATGGACGACAGACCCTATTTATCAGACAGATACTTATGGTCAATGATCTGTGTACAACAAATAAGACACAGACGATATTTATTGATGTTGACGACACAGGCCTTGGTGGTATGGATACCATCATTATCTGTGCGGGTAGTTCCGTAGCGTTGAATCCTAACTTCAGTTCGAATTACACATATACCTGGTCACCTACGACTTATCTGCAGTACGCTGATAGTCCTAATCCTATTGCCGAGCCAGAAGAATCTATTACATATGTAGCTACCGTTTATGATCCGGTGAATGACTGCTTCATAGAAGAGTCTGTGCATGTTATGGTGATTCCCAACCCTGGTGTGACCGCTGATTTTGATGTACAGAAGGATTGTGGATCACTTACGATTAACTTCATAAACACCAGTACTGGTGCCGATGAGTTTATCTGGACCTTTGGAGATCCTTCGAACCCTGACTTTGTTTCTAACGAAAGAGACCCCAGCTACACCTACCCATCCGGAGGAACCTACGATGTGGTTTTGACCATTCCGGGTGATGACTGTAATACCATCAGAACTAAGAGACTTGCGGTGACCGGAGAT
This sequence comes from Bacteroidia bacterium, assembly GCA_030432855.1. GTDB lineage: Bacteria > Bacteroidota > Bacteroidia > Chitinophagales > Saprospiraceae > JABDMH01. The sequence continues at coordinate 2,869 of JAUILM010000016.1, read as the reverse complement.
GATTTTGTTGACTTTGAACTGGATCTGTATAATTGTGGGCCCAGTTTGATCGATCTAAACACTGGACTCAATCCGCTTTACATCTATCAGTGGGAAGATCACCCATTGATTGCTGACCCGACGGAGGCTGTACCTGAAGTATATCTCAGGGAGGATGCAACCTTCAATGTCACCGTGACAGATCCTCTAAATGAGACCTGCCAAATTATGGGTGTGGTCAATGTAGAAATCGACTCGCAGTTGGTAGTTGATTTGGGAGATAGTATGTTCATATGTCTACCTGGGCCACTGGAGCTAAATCCAAATGGTGATCCCAATCTTATTTATGAGTGGACGCCAGCTGAACCTCTTGATGATCCCACAAGCTTTAATCCTACTGCTCAAATCGAAGAAGATATTCGGTTCATAGCTTTGATTACCGATCCAAATGATTCAACCTGTACAGTTCGTATTCCTTTGCAGGTGCGGTTGGGTCTGGATGACGGCGGATTTGAGGATGGAGATACCTTGGTTATTTGCGATAGTAGCTCATTCTTCATCAATCCGGGAGCTAATCCTAACCTGGTGTATGAGTGGTCTCCCACCGAAGGACTGGATGATCCTACGCATCCAAATCCGATTGCTTCACCATTGGAAAGCACATTATACACGGTAACGGTAAGCGATAGTAGCGGAGAGTGTACGCTCATGAAGTCAATCTACATCGAGATAGTCGATTCGGATGTACTTCTTGACTTTGATAAATCCAAGGAGTGTAATTCGCTCACAGTGATGTTTATCAACCTGAGTCGTGGTGCCGAGACGTATGAATGGACGTTTGGTGATCCAACTAATCCCGACTTCGTTTCTACGGAAGAAAATCCTACGTACACCTATCCATATGCAGGAACATTCGATGTGGAGGTACGATCTAATGATGATCCAAATTGTACGGCAGTAAGCGCGATGCGTATCACTCTTACAGGAGACGATTTTATGGATTTCATGGATACGATCGTTACATGTGATCCACGAGCAATTCCTCTGAACCCCAATAGAAATCCAAATTATATCTATGCCTGGAGTGCAGATCCGGCCATAGCAGATACCACCGAAGCGAATCCAATAGTTTCACTGACCGAGGATCGAACATTCATGGTGACTATTACGGATCCACTAAATGATACCTGTACCGTCGAAGGTAAGGTAGTAGTCTTTGCCGATGACCGATTAGTAAGAAATCTGCCGGACTCTATTATAGATTGTGCACCAGGTACCTTCCAACTTAACCCCATGGGCAATCCGGATGTGACTTATATGTGGGAGCCTGCTGAGTTGTTGGATGATCCAACCAGTTTCAATCCAACGGCGACTGTTGATGAAACCACGGTCTTTACAGTATATATTGAGGATCCGGAAGATCCATCATGTAATGTCAATACGGAAGTAAAAGTGATCATAGCCGACTATGTACCACTGATCACTTCTGAAAGTCAGGATATGATATGTCCTGGTGATACCTTTACATTGACTGCAAAGGGTGAACTCGTGGATTCTATGACCTGGTGCGATCCGAGCGGAAATGTAATTGGCACTGGAGATACGATATCAGTACCGATTCTTCAGACAGGTTTCTATACCGTGAAGGGCATTAAGGGCGAATGTACATTTGTTGATAGTGTATTGATGGAGCTCAGAATGCTGGACTTCAGCCTTAATTCTGATATGCCAGTTTGTCCTGGAGATCCGGTGGAAATTACAATAATGAATAATACCGATTTCAGAATCGATTCTATAAAGTGGATGCCTGAAGACTCTATTCTACAGGGACAGGGTAATGAGGTGGCGGTCGTGAGACCTAATGTTACACAGGCATATACAGCGATGGTGACATTCGAAGATGGATGTGTGGTGATGGATTCTGTAGTGGTACCGGTAAGTGATATCGATGCTCGCTTTGATGCGGTGGCCGATCCGGATACCATTTTCTTTGGTGAGTCATCTACATTGACCGCTACATTTGAGGAAGGTGCTACCTATCAGTGGTCACCTCAGCAAGACTTGCAGACACCCAATGATGCGATGACAGTAGCCATTCCACCAGAGACAACCACATATTCGGTGGCAATCACGGATGCGAACGGATGTATGACTGAAAAACAGGCGACTATCACCGTAATTATGGTGAACTGTGAGCCTCCTTTTATATTCTTCCCTAATTCATTTAGCCCGAATGGTGATGGCATAAATGATGTACTGTTCGTGAGAGGAGAGTACATTGAAGCCATGGAGCTTGTCATCTATGATCGATGGGGAGAAAAGGTATTTGAAACTACTAACCAGGCTGTAGGCTGGGATGGTACATTCAATGGAAAACTGTTGGATCCTGATGTGTATGCTTACTACTTAATGGTACAATGTATCGGAGGTGATCAGCATATAGAGAAAGGCAACGTTACAATTCTGCATTAGAACTCTGTAAATATATAGGTGAAAGGGACTGTCTGTGATGGTCCCTTTTTCTTTATACGGACCTGCCTATGATAGGTGGTTGAGAATATCTGGCAAATCCTTCATGATGGAAAATGCTGCGGTTGGCTCAGCTGATGGTTTGTAGTGCATGGAAGGTGGCTGATAGGCTACCACTTTCATATTTGCATTTAAGGCCGCCTGTATGCCTGCTTCACTGTCTTCAATGACAATGCAATTTTCTGGGGTAAATTCCATGGTCTCCGCCGCATGAAGAAAAAGATGGGGTTCCGGCTTCCACTTACCAATTGTATAGGCACTAAAGATGTCACCATTGAAGAAGTCACTCAGTCCGGTAGTGATCAGGTTCTGGCGAACAATGTCTTCAGGACCATTGGAGGCTACACAACGATCAAACTGA
>JAUILM010000715.1 GCA_030432855.1 Bacteroidia bacterium | reverse complement strand
AGAGGAACATCATGCCAGGGGACCCTTAACCATTGTGGATAACAAGAAGATGACTGTGACCACCGTACCTCTGCAGCACAGAATACCAACTACCGGATACATTTTTAGAGAAAAGGTGGCTCCCAGAAGTATCAATAGCGAGGCGGTGGGCAAATTTGGAATACCATACAATGCATATCATGATCTGCAGCAAGGAGCAGACTGGATTAGTCCTGATGGGAGAACCATCAGCAACGCCGAACTCACATATCCTGGTAGAGATCCCGACTCTTACGCTTACATAACGGATACTTCGTTTTTTCCTCAAATACTTCAAAACCTAAAGGGTATAAAGGTTTTATACCATGAATCGACCTTTCTGGACGACCTACGAGAAAAGGCTGGAAAGCGTGGCCATTCGACGGCGGCTCAAGCCGCTGAAATCGCTAATAGGTCAGGTGTCAAGCTGCTCATCTTAGGGCATTTTTCATCTCGATATCAGGATGTGTCAGTTTTCGAGCAGGAGGCTTCCCTACAGTTTGACAATGTAATTGCAGCCAGAGAAGGAATGACTATTACATTTGATAAATACAGGGATCCAGGTCCGCTTGACAATTAAATTACCTGGGAGGTCTCCCTTTCATTCAGTTTTCAAATAGTCTGGGGAAACTCATGATCTCAGATTTTGAGTGTCAAAATCCTTTTTCTCTACTTATATAGGAAAAAAAATATGTAAGTTTTTGTTTTTCTACAATGTGTTGACGTATAGATAGTAACAAATACTTTTTTAGCTCTATGTAACGATTTTCACGGAGTCTGGCGTGGTCTTTGGCTTACTGTAAGCGACAGAATTTAATTGACCAGATAATAGGACGTGATGAATAGGATAATGACTTGCATTATCCTGTGTACCCTTTTTTCCCTTTCCCTTGGTGCACAGGATAGTCCATGCGGGTTTGACCGTAAACTCGATCGGCTAATCGAACAGGATGCCGACTTCTTACATTTTTTAAATTCCCAGGAACAAACAATTCAACAAAATCGAACGAGCAGAAGTGCTGATGAAGCAATTCTAATCCCGGTAGTTGTACATGTATTACATCTTGGAGAACCCGTGGGTACGGGAACTAACATTTCAAGGGATCAGATAAACAGTGCCTTATTACAACTAAATAAGGCTTTTGCTGGTAAAGGACATTTCACTGGACCTGACAGCAAAATTCAGTTCGCATTGGCAGTTCGAGGGCCCAATTGTACAAGTACCACGGGCATCAATCGTATAAATGCATCTAAAGTTTGTGTTGAAAGTGATTGTTATGCTGATATGGGTATTACTCCGGCTAACGAGCTGTCTTTAAAGGCACTTTCTCGCTGGCCTGCTCAGGATTATTTAAATATTTGGATTGTATCCGAAATAAATGACAACGACGGTGGACAAGGTATTCAGGGATTTGCTGAGTTTCCAGGAGCTCCCAGTGATGTAGATGGTGTGACCATGCTTTATAATGCCTTTGGTAACGATGGTGGTATAGATAATGCTTTTGAACTTAAAGATTATACTCGCCTTGGTGCAATTTTGGTACACGAGGTAGGCCACTCGTTGGGTCTATATCATTCTTTTGAGGGTGATGACTACAACCGAGATGGTATAGGTGACCGGTGTCCTTCATTCACAGGTTGTGGCCCTTTCAACGGTGATTGTGTAGAAGACACGCCACCTCACAGGCGATCCAATGGTGATTGCCTTACGAATGGTACCAATGTCTGTGATGGTGGATATAGCAATGAGCTCTACGTGCACAACTTCATGGACTACTCGGGAGAAGCCTGTCAGTGGGAATTCACTCCGGGGCAGGTACAAAGAATGCGTACGTTTCTTGAAGGGGAAAGAGCTTCCTGGACCTACTCCTGGGGCACTGTACCTATAAATAATGGTAATCTTGCAGATACCAAGTGTACACCGCAGACCAAGAATCTGTCAAATGGATTCGGATGTGGAGTCACTTCATTGAGCTTTGGTGACTTTACATTACTTTCAGGAACTGCAGTTGAAGATGGGGGATATCGTGAGAATTGGTGTACCCAGATTCCTGCCGAACGCAATCGATCTTATCCAATTGAGATCCGTACAGGTACAAAAAACAACCAAAATGTAGCCGTCTATATTGATTATAATGGAAACGGGGGCTTTGAAGCTAGTGAACGCACCTTTGCATCCAACAACGCTAAAGTGCACACCGGAATAGTATCGATACCTGGAAATGCAAGGGTAGGACAACCTGTAAGGCTAAGAGTTATTGCAGCCTATCCCGGGTTCACCATATCGTCACCATGCTTTGAACCTTTGGTAGGGCAGGTGGAGGATTACTCCTTGATCCTGGGGCCTGTGGTCACCGTACTTCCACGAATCGATCTCGAAGGAAGTGTAGATCAGGACATTACAAATCTTAATTGGTCAGTAGACCAGCTGGACCCGGGTCAGCGTATTGTACTTGAAAAAGTGCAGGAAGGAAAAACAAGTCAATTAATGACTACCATGTCTCAGGGGAAAAATCAGTTTCAGGACTTCAGAACAGAGGAAGATGATGCAACATACCATCTGATAGTGGTTGATAGTAAAGGAGAGAAAGTTGCCAGTAAGATCTGGTCGCCAGCCCGTGAGGCAGATATCAAGGTTTATCCCAATCCCATTCATGAAGACTTTGTGTATGCTCTATTGGGTGATTATACACCTGAGGCTGAAGTAGAGATTGACATTATAGATACCAGAGGTACTCACATTTCCTCACAAACAATTGATCAGTCATCAGTCACGAACAAGCTAAGAGTGGATCTCAGTGCTGTTTCCTCAGGTATCTATCTGTTGAGAATTTCATCGGGAAGTACCTCTGTAGTGGAAAGAATCACAGTGCTTTAGATATCCTGACATGACTGGGCACCGAAGCTGCTAAAAGAAATGTAGTGGAATAAATTACAATTTATTCGGCTGATCTGTTGTCAAAGTTCAATTAGATTGTATCTTTGCAGTCGCAAATTTTTTGTGGGTTAGATCGAGTAGCTCAGCTGGTAGAGCAACGGCCTTTTAAGCCGTGGGTCCTGGGTTCGAGCCCCAGCTCGATCACGATATAAATAGGATGTTTGATTCGTCAAACATCCTTTTTTTTTGAACACATATAGCAAGTTTTCCACATTTCTATTTGCAATTGATCGTATATGATATATTCACAATTTATTAATATGTCGATCAAATTACTTGGCAACACTTGCATCCATATTACAGTTCATCATAAGCTTTATTGGTATTTCCAACACAACCTTTCCCTCACATCTGGTACAGGGAAATGATACGCTTATGATCCTGAGAAATGATTACTATCAGGTTTCAGAGGATGTATCTCTAAGAATGGACATTCTGGGGAATGATCAGTTCTGTTTTGATGAGCATTTGATGCATTTTAGCATTGTTCGTGAGCCACTGCATGGAATACTTGCAAAAGGAGACCACCTGGAAATGCTTTATACTCCGGCACCTAACTTCCATGGGCAAGATTCATTGCAGTACCAGATATGTCGCACAGAA
>JAUILM010000714.1 GCA_030432855.1 Bacteroidia bacterium | reverse complement strand
CTCAAAATTATTGCCCGCAGCTGTGAATGAAATCGCAGCGTTCTTGTCGTACTCAGCTCCCATGGCTTTACTAAAAAAGAATCCTATAAAAAACATGATGGTAAAATAAATAAGTAAGGGGATTGCAATTTTTACGACGTCCATAGGGATATTAACGATAAGTTCTCCCTTCAATGAAAACATGACCACAATCGTAAAAAGCAAGGCAATCAGGGTCATCGGCGAAATAGCAGGGATAAATTTTTGCGTGTACCATTCCTCTCCCCTTAGTTTGACCAGTAATTTTCGACTCACTAATCCCAGTAGAAATGGTATGCCCAGGTAGATAGCAACACTTTCAGCAATGGTCAGGATAGAAATATCAACGATCGCACCCTCAAATCCAAAAAGAGGGGGGAGGACGGTAATAAAAATCCAGGCATAAAAGCTGTAAGCAAAAACCTGAAAAATGCTGTTCAAAGCCACCAGACCCGCTCCATACTCACTACTGCCCTCGGCAAGATCATTCCACACCAGGACCATTGCTATACATCTAGCCAAACCGATTAAAATCAACCCCACCATGTACTCTGGCTGGTCCCGAAGAAAGACGACGGCCAGGACAAACATCAAAACAGGCCCAAGGATCCAGTTTAATATCAGCGAAATCGTGAGAATTCTTACATTCTTAAAGACCTCCGGAAGAAGACGGTAGTTCACCTTTGCCAGTGGTGGATACATCATCAAAATTAATCCAATAGCGATCGGAATATTGGTAGATCCCCGACTCATTTGATTGACAACATCAGGGACACCCGGAAAGAAGTATCCTACACCAACTCCCACCATCATCGCCAGGAATATCCAAAGTGTCAAATAGCTATCCAGAAAACTTAATTGTTTTGTCTTACTACTCATTTCTAAGAATTCAATGTCGTGCAAAGGAAACTCTATCAGTATGATTTGAAAAGTCAAAACGACCTAACATTGCATCATTGCAATATTACGATAAAAGAAGACCAGACCTAGTATTTTGTTTCTTTTTTATTCAATGGACAGTTGTCAGACCTTTAGTGGTCCGACCATCACGGAAAGTTTCGGTAGGTGGTAGGGGGCAGTCGTCGGCAGTTCTATCAGTAGGTGACAGTCAGCAGCCTGGCAGTAGGGAGGTGCTACAGTTTTTCCAGAAAGTATCCTGGTAATCAAAGCCTTGCATGTAGGTTACTTGGTAGTCCTTGGGGTCTTATCAATCAGCAGTAGCTCAGCCCACATTCTGGAAATGTTTACTAAAAAGTGGGCTGAGCCTACAGAAGATTGGTCAACTATTCGCTGATTACTAGCTCTAGTAGCGCTTTATCGTGGTGACTGCGCACTTCACAATGATTATCGAAGAGCATATTGGCGCCATTTTCTTCTGAATATTTTGGCCATGCCGGAAGACCGCTATGATTAGGATCTCCATGGTGTGCAAAATTTATCCAGGCTTTACTGACTTTTTCTGCTAATACATGAGCTTCTGGGGTAGCACCAGTCATATTTTCACATCTGTCAATATTGAAAAACGCAAAAGGAATCTCGATACAATGAATGGCTTTATACTTCCCATCAAAGACGGGGGATTGCCATTTGAATACATAAGAGTAGACAGAGGCACCTCCTGACAATGCTGATTTTTTATTAGCCTGATAGATGGCTCCGGGTCTAAAGCGTGTATCTATATCGATCAAATCTGAAGGCATCTTGTAGTTGGGATACGCTTCCTTCGCCGCAGCAACGTAGGCCGCCGTTTTATCTCCGTATTGTTCCTCGAGATGTTTCATCACGTCTCCCATGGAGGCATGCGAAAGACCCGCACCAAGAGAAGGCATAAATTCATTTTTCACGGTACCTATCATAAGGGGTACATGCTTGGATAATTCGTATGCTTCGTCCGAGGCAATTTGATGTGGAATCAAGTCGCCATCCATACTGGGACCCCATCCCAGACCGAAACCTCCAACCGGTCGTCCTTCTTCACGCAGTCGATCACCCACCGTTCGTAGTGCTTTTTGACCAGCTGCAGCCAACTCTTTGAAGGGAACGGATTGAATTTCATCAATTTGATCCCCACTAATGCCCAATTCCTTGATCACTTCGGCACTCACTTGTTGAGTAATCTCTTTCCCATGGGTTTCTGAGCGGAAGGCACCACTCTGATTGATTGCCTTATGAAACAAGCCTTTAGCACCAGGCATGGCCATGAGTGTATTTACTTTCGCTCCTCCACCCGATTGTCCAAAAATCGTGACGTTGTCTGGATCACCTCCAAAATTTGAAACATTGTCCCGTACCCATTCCAGGGCCTTCTGAATATCAAGCATGCTGTTGTTGGCAGAAGTTGCATATTTTTCACCGTACGCTGACAAATCCAGGAAGCCCAAAACATTCAATCGATGATTGATCGATACGACCACGACATCTCCTTTCTTTGCCAGATTTTCTCCATGATAGGAAGGTAATTCTTGAGAAGATCCGGCACTAAATCCTCCTCCGTGAATCCAGAACATCACGGGTCGTTTCTTGCCATCATTTATTTCCGGTGTCCAGACATTGAGGACCAAACAATCTTCGCTGGTATATCCCCAGTCATGGTCAAATACGAACTCGCTCTCATCCCGCACACTGGTTGTTGGACTCATCAATGGTGCGACCGGCCCCCATGTAGTGGAGCTCCTTACTCCTTCCCAGGGTTCTGGCGCCTGAGCGGTTTCAAATCTATTGGCCACTCCGTACGGAATGCCTCGGTAGGTATAAATGCTATTGCGAATGAAGCCTCTCACCTTTCCAGAAGTAGTTTGGGTGACACCGACATCCTCTCCTGTAGAAAGTTGAGCAAAGCTCCCCGTAGTGCAGAGCATGGCAGCTACTGCAAATAGTAGTGTAGAAAATTTCATCTTGTTCCTTTTAAGCAGTTACTAAAAGTAATACGACAATCTATTGTCACGTATTGAGACAATAATAACCAGAAATTCTGAGATTATATTGAATTAAGTAGGAATTTCAGTTTTTTAGCCTATGGATTGTCCGTCAGCAGGTGGCAGTTTTTCAGTCAACAGTTGTTCAGTCAGCAGGTGTCAGGTGGCAATCGGCAGGTGGCAGTCGGCAGTCAGGTTAGTGACCGAAGCCTTGCTACTAAAATCGTGAAGAGGTCAGAGCCACGTCGGCATGTTGCCAGGCTTCTTCGAACTGAGCTTTGACTTTGCTGGCTTCCTTCTGTTTACCTTGGTGTATCAGACTTTGATGTAGACCGAATAAAGCCCATCCATTGTTTGGATTTTTAGCGAGATCCTCCCGGTACACCGCTTCTGCTGCATCAGACATACCTTGTTCTAAGAGGATAGCTCCTAGGTAGTGGCGGACCGGAGCATGCCAGGCGGCTGGTTCCTGATAGACGAGATTATCCTCCAATACAACTGCATTCTTCAAAAGCTCAATTGCCCCACTAGCATTACCTCGTGCGTATTCTATTTCTGCGTGTAAAGATTGTTGTGCAATGGTTCCCACATGATGTGTTGCATTATTATAGGCAGCAAATAACTCTTC
>JAUILM010000015.1 GCA_030432855.1 Bacteroidia bacterium | reverse complement strand
ACCATCTACTGTCACCAGTGACCCTACCATATATGATGATGCATCACTCGCCAGAAACAGCGCGGCACCTTGTATTTCTTTAAGGTCACCCCATCGGGCCAAAGCCGTGGCACCCACAATAAACTTCTTCGCCTCATCCGATCCTGCAATCGGGACGTTCATCTCTGTAAGAAACGGACCAGGACAAATACCATTGACATTTATATTGAAAGGTGCGAGCTCAAGTCCCAGTGCCCGGGTCATCTGCACCACAGCTCCTTTAGACGCTGTATAAGGCGTTCTGTTTGCCAGGCCCACGACGCCCAGAGTACTTGAGATGTTTATGATTTTCCCATGTTTTTGTGCTTTCATCATTGGGGTCACGGCTCTGGAAGTAAGCCAGGTACCATCCACATTGATGTCCATCACCTTTCTAAACTCTTCAGGTTCTAATTCATCAATGGCTCCCCTGATGTTGATGCCTGCACTGTTGATTAGTATATCGATCCTACCAAAGGCATCCATTGCGGCTTCTGCCATGGCCTGAGTCTGACTAACACTAGTCACATCCGCCTCGAAGGCAATTGCTTTGGTACCGTATAGACGAGTAATTTTTGCAGCAGCTTCCTCTCCCTCTTCCAACGTTCTGCTGACCAACATCACAGATGCTCCAGCAGAGGCAAGGGCTTCAGCCATGGCCAATCCCAGGCCCTTAGATCCTCCGGTGATAATTGCTGTTCTTTCACTTAGGTCAAATAGTTTTATTCCAGGTAGCGCGTCTTCGCTCATTGTTGGTTTTCAATTTTAGTTTTGAATAAAATGAAAAGATATCAAAATATCGAAATGCAGCCAGCTGATTGCGAGAAATAATACAAAACAATCAAGTTACCGACATTACGACTATCGTGCATTTAGGATATCATCGATTTCCAGCATTCGTTCTTCCAGGTCTTCAACTGTCCAAGGTTGGACACGTCCCTGGGAACGGTGACGGACTGATCCCACCGTACCGCGACTAACAGCGGGTGCCGCGTTGCCCCAGGCATTGCGAATATAAGTCATGACGGCTGCCAGATTATTATCATCCATCACCGAATGTGCAGGCATGACCGGAAGTATTTCGGGTGCATCGTAGGTCTTTCCCAATACTTCAATCGGGCCTTCAATTCCATGTAAGAGCAGCAGGGCTAACCTTCTATCGTCTCCAAGTACCCACTCGGAATCTCGTAATGGGGGTGCAAACCTCCTTACACCCTTACCATCGACACCATGACATTGGGCACAGGTGGACAAATAATGTGTCCTGCCCAATACAAATTGTTTTTCTTCTGCTTCATTAAGACTGGATTTTGCACCTTCAGATACAGCCTCCTCTTCTTTGCCAGGCCACGTAAACAGCTTTTGAAGTCTTTGCAATCGCGTTTGCACATCCTGACTTATATCTTCCTTTCCAAAAATCGGCAGTTTTGCAGTGACTTGAATGGCAGAAAGAGAGTCATTGGTGGTTGCCTCCATAGACATACCGGTAAGGATGGCATCGTTAGCAGATCCTTCCTCCAGATCTTCTGCATACAGCAGATTGACCAGTGCCAATATTTCACCTTCATCAGCTTTCCGGGTTATGGAGGTTGCTAACATCTCTAAAAATATAGATTGATCCGGAGAGAGTTCTCTCCAATCACTTCTTGAGATGAGCCATTGCAAAAGATCGAATTCACGATCCTCCAAACTACTGAGAACCGCATCACGCATGAGCGGTAAGTGCACGTACTTAGTAACTATGTCACCCAGCAATGGAATTGCATCATTGTCAGTCAATTTGTGCGCCGCCAATGCCATATGCAATACGACACCTTTTTCCTCATCAGACCACGATGCCTGCATCCTTTGCGCGACTTGCTTACTATAGGCGCCATTATCAACCATCAACTTATCTATGAGCATCAATGCACTTATACGCACTCTGGCATTAGAATCTTCTAATGCTGTCATGCAATCGTCCAAAGTCAAAGCTCCCAAACCTTCCAGCGTCCAAAGCGCATGTATCTTCGCCAGATGATCCATCTCACTGTCCACCAGGGCCCGAAGTTGAGGTACTATGGATCTTTCTCTTCTCTCCACGAGAAGTCGCTGGGCTTCATCGCGATACCAACCATTATCCGATTCCAGTAGAGTCACCAGATTCTCAGCAGACATTCCTTCTATCGATGTGATAGAATGAGGCGATGTACCCTTTGGCGATATCCTCCAGATACGACCCAGATGAATATGTGCATCCAACTTTCGTTCAGCAGTTTGCTCTCTGAGATACTCACTCATATATGGACCATGTTCGATAATGCCTCTATACATATCAGCAATATAAAGAGCACCATCTGGCCCCGATGTAATATACACGGGCCTGAACCGCTCATCAGTACTAGCTAGAAACTCCTCTCCTGGATAGGCATTCGAAGCAGAAAGCATCAGTCCATCATCATCCACCGTATTTCGTTTAATAAGATTACCGGCTGGCTCGCAAATAAAGACGTTCCCGTAGAAGTCTTTACTGAACAGATTCCCCCGATACACATAGGGAGCAGAGGCAGAAGTGAATTCAATGAGTTTTCCCTCATCATCCAATGTACCGGTTATGTAGCCTCGATTTACTGCAGGAGTCTCCCGAACAGGGTAAACCTTTCGATCCAGCGTCAAACCGTGATCAATTCCTGTGGTTGGCGTATGATTCTTATTCCTACCTAATGTATTTGGGGGGATCAGGTCTGCGTGCAATTGTGACCAATTGTAATTGTAATATAGTCTGCCGTAGTCATCCTGGCTTATCCCCCACTGTCCACGAAATTCTGTTTCATCTTTGTGCCAGGTCCCTCCTTCCTGCCTATATCGAAAGGCTGCCTTGGCATTATAGTACCAATTGTCAAGAGCGCGTAGCAACCCATTGGGAGAATGCTCAATAAATCCCCGACCTCCATAGGTCGAATCAATCATCGTCTTTCGATCCGCCACGAGATCACCGTCCAGATCTTCCACAAACCACAAAGGGATCTTTTCTGCCACCAACACCCCTCCTTCTGCAAATGCAATAGACCGAGGCAGTACGAGACTATCCATGAATACCGTAGACTTATCCATCTGTCCGTCACCATCCAGGTCCTCCAGCACACTGATCCGACCTACCGGATCATCTTCACCTTCCCCTTCGAGATTGGGCATAAATCCACGCATTTCCACTACCCACAATCTTCCCTGAGGATCAAATTTCAGTATTACCGGCTCCTGGACCATTGGCTCTGAAGCCACTAACTCTATATCCATATCCTCTGCGGTGATAAAGGTCGATAGCTCCTGAGTGGGTGACTTAGGCGGAGAGGGCCCCATGTCCTTACTACAACTATATCCTAAAACACCTGCTAACAATACCAGATAAAGTAACGATCGAAATTCTGCCATGAATTGATGTCAATTTTGTTGATCCGATTCCCAGCCTCTTAAAATACAATATATGTTGAAGTGGTCGATAGAGTAAGTAAAGTAATCGTAAAAAACCAGGGTTATGACGATCTTGCAAAGGATCCAATCAATGGTAATACTAACATATTTTAAACTTGTCTATATTTGCGGCGAGTTTTTTCCTGCTTTTCCACATCCAAATATGTCCTATAGAAAAGTACTTGTTTTCAGGTAATACCTGGCTCAAGCTCTAGTGTCAACTAATACTTAATTTTTTGTTTTAATCTTTCAATATTATGCGAATAACTCCTTTTCTATTTCTGCTTTCTTTCATGGCTCTCATATCTACCTCGATCAGTGCACAGGAAGAATCAGCAGACTCCACAGCCACCGATAGCTCCTCTACCAAGAAAGAAAAAACTTTCAAAGACTTCGTAACAGATAGTGCAATTACCACTCTGGGAATGATAAACGTTCACCTGGATGATGAAAAGTACTATTTCGAAATTCCTGACAGTGTATTTGGACGCGACATCATGGCCATAACCAGAGTGGCGAAGGCTCCCACAGGTGCTGGATACGGTGGTGAAATGGCAAACCGGGAGGTCATTCGATTTGAGAAAGGTCCCAAAAAAAACGTCTTTATACGGGTCGTGAATTACATTAATGTAAGTGCTGACTCATCTGCTCCTATCACTACAGCGGTCGAGAATTCAAATCTGGACCCTATTGCAGCTGCCTTCGACATTGTTGCGACCAGGCAGGACACATCGGTTCTTATTGACGTCACGAAGTTTTTTGAAGAACCCAATGAAGCATTTACACTGCCTTCCATAGCCAAACAGCGTTTTAAAATCAAGGGCATACAAAAAGATCGATCCTATATAGATTATATTCGCTCATACCCCATCAATGTGGAGGTACGAACGGTAAAGACCTACTCAGTGGCCCCTCCATCGCTCAATGGAAATGGACGTGATCGCACCGTCTCACTATCCGGTGGAGTGAGTGCGGGAGCCGTCACTCTAGAGCTGAACACTTCCATGATACTCTTACCCGAAACACCACGACGAAGAAGACTTTTTGATCAACGCGTAGGAATCTTTGCCACCGGTTACACAGTCTTTGATGATAATCAACAGCGAGCTGAAGATCAGGTTTTCACCGTCCGCTGGCCTCTCGATGCCAAAAACGCTGAAGATGCCCGTAAGCAGCAAGCCGGTGAACTCATCGAACCCCAAAAGCCCATTGTTTTCTATATTGATCCTGCGACTCCTATGAAATGGAGAAGTTATTTGAAACAAGGTGTCGAAGATTGGCAGGTAGCCTTTGAACAGGCTGGCTGGAAGAATGCTATTCAGGCGAAAGACTGGCCCGAGAACGATACCACCATGAGTCTGGAAGATGCGCGCTTCTCTGTGATACGCTACTTTGCTTCCAGCGTTCAAAACGCCTATGGTCCTAATGTACACGATCCTCGTTCAGGTGAAATACTCGAAAGTCATATCGGCTGGTATCACAACGTGATGCGACTACTGAAGAACTGGTACACTACACAGACAGCAGCCGTTGATGTCCGAGCACGTGAAAATATCCTACATGATACTTTGATGGGTACTCTGGTGAGATTCGTAGCAGCCCACGAAGTGGGTCATACGCTGGGACTGCGACATAATTTTGGAGCCAGTCACGCTACACCCGTGGAAAAACTGCGCGATCCTGCCTGGCTAGCTGAGAATGGCCACACCTCCTCGATTATGGATTACGCCCGATTTAACTATGTAGCTCAGCCCGGCGATGGCGTCACAAACTTCCTTCCGGGTGTGGGTGCCTATGACAAATGGGCTATTGAATGGAATTACAAGCCCATCTATGGAACCGAGGACGAGAAAGAGGATCAGAAGATTCTCAATCAATGGTATAAGGAAAAAGCGCAGGACGACCCGGCACTGCACTTTCTGACGGAGTTAAGTAGCTATGACCCCAGAGCACAGAGCGAGGACCTGGGTGACAATTCAATGGTTGCATCCGATTACGGTATAAAGAACCTTAAGGCCATATTGCCCAACATTCTCGAATGGACCTATGAGGAGGCCAACCAATATGAATGGGCTGATGAATTATACGACAATGTCTTCAGTCAATTCAGACGATATGTAGGTCATGTAACAAAATGGGTAGGTGGTATTTACGATTCTCCAAAGACATATGATCAGGAAGGCATCGTATTCGAACCTGCACCGAAAGACATGCAGCGTGAAGCTGTTAGGTTTCTGCATCGTCAGCTTTTTGAAACACCAGACTGGTTAATGAACAAGGAGGTTCTTGCCAGGATTAAGCCTGAAAATGGTACCAACGCCATTGCCAACTTGCAGGAGCGGACGATCAACAGTCTCTATGGTACGAGTCGGCTGCAAAGACTCATCGATGCTCACGCTATTGACAACACAGCCTATGGTTTGGAAGAGTTTTTCATGGACATGCAAAATGGGATTTGGAGAGAACTGCAAAGTGGCATAGCCACCACCACCCACCGAAGAAATGTTCAGAAAATGCACTTAAATCAGCTTGTAGAGCTATTGGAACCCGCGGAGGCTTCATCGGGCAGAGTCTCGACCTACTTCCGATCAACCGCCTCAGTAGACCCCGTGACATCAGATATATCTTCAATAAGTACAGGAACACTGATAGAGCTTCATGACGCACTTGAAAAGGCAGCAAAAAGAACAGACCATAAGATGACAAAGTACCATTATCAGGACTGTGTCCGAAGAATCAGCGAAGCGTTGGATTTGGACTAAATGTTGCTCAAAAGAGTATAAAATCACAAGAGGAAGGTCTGGCTGCTAGCCGACCTTTTTCTTTTTGCGGCTAATACGGATATTGCGCATTGACTCCTCTTAAAATCTCCAATACCGTCCGGAAATTCACTATCTTGAGAGCTTCCATATAAATAGATATAAGATGAAGAATTCAGATCAAGGTAGAAGAGCGTTTGTAAAGCGCACAGGTGCCGCGGTATTAGCTTCCACAATCGGAGCAAATATCCTATCGGCAAAAGCTCCAAAGCACTTACTCAATACAGATACACTAAAAGTTGGGCTTATAGGATGTGGCGGCCGTGGAACGGGTGCCGCATTGCAAGCTACGAAAGCTGATGACAATGTGGTGTTGACTGCCATGGCAGATATTTTTGAAGACCGCATGAAAGAATCGCATGCATTACTGACACAAGAAAATGGTGCGAAGATCATGGTCGAGCCCGATCAGATGCATCTGGGATTTGATGGGTATAAAAAAGTACTGGAATCGGATGTAGATGTAGTCCTTTTGACGACACCTCCCTGTTTTCGTCCAGCGCACCTTCGTGCGGCTATTGAAGCAGGGAAGCATGTTTTCTGCGAAAAACCGGTAGCGGTCGATGCACCTGGCATTCGCCACGTAATCGAATCGGCCAAGATGGCAAAGTCAAAAGGATTAGCCTTGATGTCAGGATTCTGCTGGAGACATGACGATCCCAAAAATGCCACCTATGAGCGTATCCTAGATGGAGCTATTGGTGATGTCCAGGCCGTATACAACACTTACAACACAGGTGCTCTATGGTTTCATGATCGTAAGCCTGAGTGGTCTGATTTCCAATTTGAAATGAGAAACTGGTTGTACCAGAACTGGATGTCTGGAGACCATATCGCAGAGCAGGCGGTTCATAGTCTTGATCTAATGTCATGGGCCTTCGGTGACCAGCTGCCCATCAGTGCAACAGGTACGGGTGGTCGTCAGAGTCGTACAGAAGATCAGTTCGGAAATGTCTACGATCACTTTGCTATCGTCTATGACTACCCGGATGGTCGCAAAGGATTTCATTTCAGCCGTCAGCAAAAGGGATGCTCCCGTGCGTACGGTGTCGATATGTTAGGTACCAAAGGTCGCTGCAACATTCATGTAAGTAACAATCACGAGATCATCGGCCGAAAAACCTGGAAGTGGGAAGGTGAAAGAAATAACATGTATCAAACAGAACATGATACGTTGTTTGCCTCTATCCGAAAGGGAGAACCCTTCTCTGATGGTGTACGCATGGCCAATTCGACCATGTTGGCCATTTGGGGACGTATGGTAGCCTACACCGGACAGACACTGACCTGGGAAGAGGCCCTCAATTCTGACGAAACTTTAGGTCCAAAAATCGATGAGTATAGCTGGGATTTGAACTGGCCAATGAAAGAAGTAGCTCAGCCAGGTATTACTAAGTTTGCCTAAAGTCTAAAGAAAATATGATCCGACGAGATTTTATAAAGTCCTCCGGGGCACTGGTTTTGGGTGCCAGTCTGGGAGGACTTCATTTGGCAGATCAACCGCTCAACAAGAAGAGCCTGAAATACGGCATGATAAAGGTTGATGGATCAGTGGAAGACAAATTTGCACTGGTCAAGTCTTTGGGCTTTGATGGCGTAGAATTGGACTCTCCTTCTGATCTTGACCTGGCAGAGGTGATCAGGGCACGTGATAAAGTAGGTATTCAAATACCGGGGTTGGTAAACTCACTGCACTGGTCTTCACCCTTATCCGATCCGGATCCTGGTGTGAGAAAGAAATGTGCCGATTCGATGATCAGTGCCTTTGATGCATGCAAGAAACTGGGAGGGACCACGGTACTTTTAGTGCCAGGTGTTGTCAAGAAAGAAGTGTCTTATAAAGATGCCTGGATGCGGTCGACAAAGGAAATAGAGAAACTTATTCCAAAGGCAGAGTCTACAGGCATTGGTATCGCTATTGAAAATGTGTGGAACAATTTTCTCATAAGTCCTGTTGAGGCCGTGAATTTTCTGGATCAATTTCAAAGCAAGTCCATTGGTTGGTACATGGACATAGGCAATATCGTACGATATGGATGGCCTGAGCATTGGATTGAAGCTCTGGGAGATCGTATCATGAAAGTAGACATTAAAGAATACAGTCGCGCAAAGCAAAGCAACGAAGGTATCTGGAAAGGTTTTGATGTAAAACTGGGCGATGGAGATTGTGATTGGAATGCTGTCAATAAAGCTTTAAAATCGATCGGCTACTCCGGCTGGGGATCGGCTGAGGTACCCGGTGGTGATGCCACACGACTAAAAGAAATATCGGACAGAATGGATACGATTTATGCTCTTTAAGTCTGATTACCATACCCTAAAATTATAATGAATCATGACAGTTGATCGAAGATCATTTATTCGTTCTGCATCTCTTGGAATGGGTGCTCTGCTAGTGCCAGAGTATTCCTCAAGCCCCCTTCTCCGGCCTCCTGGTAAGAAATTGGGTATCGCGTTAGTCGGTCTGGGTAATTACTCGAGGGGGAGACTTGCACCAGCTCTGGAAGAGACTGAACATGTACGGTTAGCGGGAATCGTTACAGGTACTCCTGCTAAAGAAAAAGAGTGGGGAGAACGATATAACATCCCGGCAGAGAACATCTACAATTACGACAATTTTGATGAGATAGCATCTAATGATGATATCGACCTGGTTTATATCGTCCTGCCTAATTCGATGCATGCTGAGTTCTCAATTCGCGGTGCGAAGGCAGGAAAACATGTGATCTGTGAGAAACCAATGGCAACTTCTGTAAAGGATGCTGAAGCGATCATCAAAGCCTGTGAAGACAATAATGTCAAGTTGCAACTAGGTTACCGTCTTCTGTATGAGCCAAATACTCGTGAATTCTACCGATACGCTCACGAAAATGTACTGGGTGAAGTGCGTGCAGTGGAGAGTAGCAATGCATTCTATGCAGGAGATGGCTGGGACAATTGGCGATTTCACGGTGAACTTTCTGGTGGGGGCCCTCTCATGGATATGGGTGTCTATTCCTTACATGCAGTACGGCATGTGATGGGCACCGAACCCGTCTCGATCACTGCTCAGTCTTTCAACGTAAGACCGAAGTTTAAAACGATAGAAGAAACGATATTGTGGCAAATGCATTTCGACAATGGAGTCATTGCCAATTGTATGAGTAGCTATAGTGCACGCGTAGGTGGTATCGAGGTCCATGCAGATAGAGGAACTTTCAGATTGGACTCCGCTTTTGGGTATGGTCCCGTAATAATGTATGCTAACGGTGAATTTCTGAATATTCGACACACCAATCATCAGGCAGTCCAAATGGATGCCTTTGCTAAAAACATACTCAACGATACACCAGTGCTTTCGGATGGCATGGAAGGACTAAAGGATATGAAGATCATTGAAGCGATCTATCAAGCGGCAAAAACCGGTAAAAAGGTAATGGTTTAAAAAGCCTGTAAATGAGAATATGCAGCCGTCCCGAAAGACGGTCTGCAGTTCTCAGCTCCATTCTAACTCACTCGCGTACGGATCACTATTACCCCAAACGCCGCATCACGACCATACACAAGTGTTTCGGTAGGGCTTTTCAATACCTCAACGGAAGCTATATCATTTACATTGACGAGATTGGCAGCAGCTGCATAACTGTGCCCTACTCTATTGCCATCAATTACATACAAAGGCAATCCACCTCTGACCAGTATTTCTGGTCTACCTCCATAATATTCCATTCTTGTACCCGGCAGTCGTTCTATCAGGTCGCTCAGGTTCAAAGCGTTTGAAACTCTGATCACTTGCTTGCCTTCGTATGGAGATTCATTGTTAGTTTCGGATATATATTCACTTGATGCACAGGAGGATAGCAACACCACCAGCATCAATGGAATGATCCATTTTATAGTTCGCATGATTTGCTGTTTTTTGGTGAGGTATCTGTGCTTTCAAATAAGATAATTTATAGCTATAACAGCTAATCGGACAGAATCCTCCGTATCGAAGCCCATTTAACGTAAGATTAGTAGATCAGTAGAGGGAAGTGAAAGTTGTGTTAAGCAAACTGGTCTTTACTACTCCAATTCAGTCGATGCGGCAGCCTGATTCTTACTGCTGTTTATGAAGAACACTCCCAGCAACATGATACCGGCAGCTAAGATGGACTGCGACGATATGTACTCATCTTTCAACCACCACCCCAGGATTAAGGCAATAACGGGATTGACATAAGTACCTGTGGCCACCTTCTCAGGAGAAACATTCTGCAGCAAATAGGTAAATGCTGAGTAGGCAAGGATACTGCCAAATAGAATGAGAAATATCAGCGAACCAATAGTGCGTGCATGGAGTTCATGCCAGGAAGTATCGTGGGGTTCGAGGAAGAAGGAAATAATAAAGGCCATGACCCCACCTGCGAACAATTGCAAACCTGCACTAAAGTGACGGTTCTTAGGCAGAGTGGCCCGTCCGATATAGATAGAACCAATACCCCAGAAAATCATCGAAATGAGAATCGCTATGATACCCAGCCAATGCTCATTATTTACAATAATACGGTCCTGACTTACCAGGAGATATATACCCCCCATACCTAATGCAATACCGAGCAAAGAACGTGGAGTGGGAGGATTCTTATCCCAAAGCCATAGCATAAGTACGATGACCAGTGGCTCTGCAGAAATCATCAGTGCCGTAAAACCAGTATCCACAGTCTGTAGAGCCCAGGCGACACCTCCGGTACCGGCACCCAGCATAATCATACCGGTGACGACGGCATTTGTAATTTCTCGTAGTTTCACTTGTTGCCACTTACTAAAGATCAACGCAACGGACCCAAGTAACAACCCCGCACTCATATAGCGTACAGAAGACATGAGAAAAGGCCTGATCTCTTCGACCGCGAATGAGACGAATAAATACGTTGCACCCCAGACAATATAGATCACGCCAAAAGCGAGAATTATCCAGACACGCCTGGATGGGGCAACCACCGTATTTTTTAATGTCGACATTGCGGGGGCAAAATTACAAAGCCCCTTCCTTATAGACTCTTATGAAACAGAAATTTAATATGGAAAAATGTGATTCCTAAAAGGAGTCAGGGTCTAAATTTCTGCAAGATGCTTTGCAGGTTATTCACATGGTGTTTGCGCACATAGGTTTGACCGATGACCACACGTATCACGTACGTGCTACCAATACGAGTATGTGACAGATACGCTTCACCGCTGTCGTTGATACGGTGTAGATATTGCTCGTTGATCTTATTTAGCTCGTCTTCTGTCTTACCTTCTATCAGCAGCCGGAAACAGAAGAAATTAAGGAAAGGCTTTCTTACAATCTCAAATACAGGGTCTTGCTTTAGAGTCTCCACCAGATGAAGTGTCCACTCAATTTGGTTTCTCAATGTCCGTTGTATACCGGCCTGGCCATAGCTCCGCAAAACGAACCAAAGCTTGAGGGCGCGAAATCTTCTACCCAGCGCAATACCCCAATCTTTGTAGTCATTAACCGTACCTCGTGTGGGCGTTTTCAGGTATTCAGGTAATATTTCAAAGGTTCGTATCAATAGGTCGGCATTCTTTACAAAATAAGCGCTGCAATCAAAATTGGTGAACAACCATTTGTGGGGATTGAAGACAAAGCTATCTGCAAGCTCAATCCCCTCAATCATCCAGCGATACTCCGGTAGAAATAAAGCAGTACCGGCATAGGCCGCATCAACATGCAGCCACACATCATACTTGCGGGCAAGGATAGCTATATCAGGAAGTGAGTCCACTGCGAGGGTACCCGTAGTCCCTAAAGCCGCAACAATAGCACAGGGAACCAAACCATTATCCAGATCTGTTTTGATGGCTTGTTCCAATTCAGCAACCTGCATTACCTGTCCTGAGTCAACCCCGATTTTTACCAAATTATTCCGCCCCAGACCTGATATGGCCATGGCTTTCTCAACCGAAGAATGAGTCTCGGTAGAACAGTACACCCTCAAGTTACCAGGAACTCCCTCAAAATTGGACCTGAAGTCAGTCTTCACCTCACGAGCCGTGATGATTGCCACTAGAGATGCAGAAGACGCAGTATCCTGAATAACACCTTCCCAATCGGATGGAATACCCATCGCATCACGCATCCATTCCATCATCCGCTCCTCCAATTCGGCAGCTGCAGGAGAAGTCGCCCATATCATACATTGTGCAGATATGGCGCTGGTCAGCATCTCTCCGAAAACTGATTCGACTGAAGTATTAGCCGCAAAATATGCATGGAAGTTGGGATGTTGCCAATGTGTCATCCCGGGCATAATAATCTCGTCCAGATCTCTGATAATAGATTCAATGGATTCTCCCTTCACCGGCAAGGCTGAAGGTATCTGACTATAAATCTCACCTGGTTTCACCTGTGATCTTACCGGAAAGTCCTCAATCTGGTCATAGTACCGGCTAATCCAATCAGTAACTAATTGCTCATATTTTCTAAAATCGGCTCTGGTTAACAAGTTATGATCTTACCTTTTTTCATTAGCTGCTGAAGATACCAAAACTGAATGTCTTAGGACGCTGATACTTATGAAGTGAAAAGGCTGCGGGATAAGAAGGACGAACAGCACTAAAAAAAAGAAGATGCATCTCTGCACCTTCCATTTCGCAAATACATACTGCCTAGTATATATATTCAGGCTCTACTATATATTCCACCTACTTGTAACAATAATATTGTATTTTTTACACTTATGCAAATAAAGGGTCAACTATTAGTCAGCAAAATTTCGAGACTTTCATAATACCGTAACCTCCTACAATCCATATGTGATGTACGGTGCAGGGATTTTCTCTTAGAATAAAATCACTATCTTCCCTGAACTCTTGACAAGCTTCCAAACACTTGTCTAACCGGAATCAAATGTTTATGAACTCTAACTATCCAGCCGAATCCAGAGCGCTGATTGCCGTTGATTGTATCATTTTTGGATTTGATGAACATGAAGAAGTATTAAAGGTATTGCTCATCAAAAGAGATATGACTCCGCACAAAGGCGATTGGTCTTTGATGGGAGGTTTTCTTGGTATAGACGAGACTGTAGATGATGCTGCCAGCCGGGTACTACATACCCTGACAGGATTGGATAATATTTACATGGAGCAACTGCATGTATTCTCTGAAGTGGCACGTGATCCTGTGGAACGTACGATATCGGTAGCATATATTGCCCTGATCAATATCAACGACCATGATCAAAAGCTGATTCAACAGTACTCAGCCAGATGGTTTACCTTGGAGGATAAGCCCGATCTGATTTTTGACCATGATGAGATGTTTAATCTGGGCTTGAGTCGGCTACAGCATCGGGTCTCGACCAAACCCATCGGATTTGAGCTTCTGCCTGAGAAATTCACTATGCGCCAATTACAGAAACTATACGAGGAAATACTCGCTACAGATCTGGATAAGCGAAACTTCAGTAAAAAAATCAATTCGTTGGAGATTCTGGAAAAGCTGGACGAAAAAGACAAACGATCATCCAGGAAAGGATCCTACCTATTCAAGTTTGATGAGGAGAAATACAAAGAGAAATCCCGGCAGGGTTTTCATTTCAAAATTTAGACTCTAAATGTTTCTAATGGGTAATTTCGCACCATAGAAGCAACCATAATTAGTGCTGTCCATGACAAGATATGAGCATGGTGAAAGTGTCATCAAATGATAGAAAATTGGAGAGTAAGAATTGAAAACCTGTCAAATGCGGTAGAAGAGGAAAGAGCAGCCGAGGAGGCCTACTACAGAAATTTGTCCGCATCAAAATCACTAAAGGAGAGAATTCATAGTGGCATACTATGGTATCCGGTAGAAATCAGACGTCAACATTACACGGTGGGAGAACACGTGGAGTTAGAACTGATACCCAGGTCATCTGGTTCCTATAGTCCGAATAATTCGTTTCGTGTGGGCGCCAGTGCCATACTCTTTATAAATAAGGCAGAGCGCGTTGAGCTAAAAGGAACCATCTCGTATGTCACGAGAAAGAAAGTACGTATTGTACTAGGTACGGACACACTCGTAAAGGATTACTTGTTAGAAGGTGGAGGCATCGGCATCGAATTGATTTTTGACGATCGTCCCTACCGCATAATGCTGGATACTTTACAGCAGATTGTGCGGTCCAAAGATATCCCTGCTTCAGAGATGAAACTCATGGTTGCAGAAAAGAGGACCATCAACAATCGACGCGAACTTACAACCCACTTACCGCCCAATCCAAACCTGAATCCATCACAGCTTGAAGCTATTCAAATGGCACATCAGACGAATCGGATTGGGATTGTACACGGACCACCAGGTACAGGTAAGACAACCACCCTGGTGGCATTGATAAAAGAGCTGGGCACGTATGAGAAAAAGGTGCTGGTTGCAGCTCCCAGCAACAATGCCGTGGATCTCCTGGCCAGACTCCTGGACGAACAAGGTCTGCGTGTGTTACGCATGGGAAATGTAACCAGAATGGGTGATCACATTTCGCAACTATCGCTGGATGAGCAGGTGCGGAATGATCAGGAGTGGCAACGTATAAAGCAAGTGAAGATTGAAGCTGAGGAAGCTAGACGAGAAGCCGCTAAGTTTAAACGAAAATTTGGGTCCCAGGAGCGACAAAATCGAGGCTTGATGTATAAGGAAGCACGTCAGCTACGAGATTGGGCAAGAGATCTGGAAGATCGATTGGTCGATAAGATCGTAGGGCAGAGTGAAGTGATTTGTGCTACGCTAGTGGGATGTGGATCAGAGCCCATCAAAAGCATGAAATTTGATACCGTGATCATTGATGAGGGTTCGCAGGCACTTGAACCCGAATGTTGGATAGCGATGAAACTGGCCGACCGTGTTATTATCGCCGGCGATCATAAGCAACTACCTCCGACCGTAAAATCCAAAGCTGCTGAAGAATTGGGTCTCAGGGAGACGATCCTGGATCGGATGACAGACTGCCTTGAACAAAGTGTACTGCTAAATACCCAATATCGTATGCATCCCGTCATTATGGGCTTCTCAAATCTGCTCTTTTACGATGGGAAATTACAATCAGCTGCAAACATTGATCAGCGCCCTGAACTTCCTGTCGCAAAGGAACCCTTTACCTTCATTGACACAAGTGGGTGTGGTTTTGATGAATCTTTTAACCCGGAGACCCGAAGTCGTTCAAATCGGCAAGAATATTTAATCATCAGAGAGCACATGCTCAGCATGATCAATGATCTTAAGTCATTTGAAATCGGCTTAATAAGCCCATACAGCGAGCAGGTACGCTTGATTATACAGGAAATCGAGGAAGATGAAATCCTTAGGCCACTTGATCTTGATGTAAACTCGATCGATGGATTTCAGGGCCAGGAAAAGGACATCATATACATCTCCCTTGTTCGGTCCAATGAGGATGGAGAAATCGGTTTCCTAAAGGATTTGCGACGGTTGAATGTGGCCCTGACCCGTGCACGTATTAAACTGGTAGTGGTTGGTGACCTGGCAACGTTAAGTGTAGAAAAGACGTACCTGGACCTGGTCGAATATGTAGAACAAAATGGCCGATATCAAAGTGCCTGGGAATATATGGCGATGTGATCCCAGACATATCAGTCTATTTCCTTTCGCAATACTTCCAGGGGCGGTTTCGAGATAACCTCCCGGGTATTTAGTAACCCTACCAGCAATGTCAATCCCGTGACAATTAAGAAAGTGATCAAAAGTGGCAAGGGCTCGATAAAAAAGTCCAGATCCATCTGAAATGTGGCCATCAAATAGCTGGCGACCATAGAAAGGCCAATGCCCGTAGCTGCCGAAAGGGCCCCCAGCAGAGCATATTCCGTCGCATTAATCTTGAGAATCTGATTTCTACTGGCTCCAATCGTGCGCAGTAAAACGCTTTCTCGTATCCGTTGATATTTACTGAGATACAATGAACTAATCAGGACAATTAGACCGGTCAAGATGCTAAAAATGGCCATAAACTGGATGATGTAAGATACCTTCCGTACGATCTCACCGACCGTTTCGAGCACCATACCCAAATCAATAACGGAGATATTGGGATATTTCCTAACGACCCTGGTCCGAAACGCACTCATCGTCTCTGCCGAGGGAGATTTAGTCACCAGTACATGAAACTGAGGAGCGCCTTCTAAAACACCAGTAGGGAAAAGAATCAGGAACCGAGCCCGCATATTAGCATTGTCGATCTCCCGTATACTTCCGAGATATGTTTTGACCAGGGCTCCCTGCACATTGTATACTACTTCGTCACCGAGACTCAGGTCCAACGCATCCGCATAGTGTTCGGCCAGCGAAATGAAAATGCTATCTGATGGTGATTTGCGACTTGGTGTAAATGTGCCTTCTATCACTTCTTCATTTTCATCCAAATAGTCCCTGTACGTCACCCGTCCTTCACGATGAATTGGCCAGGACCGCGTGGTCCTACTGGTGTCAGCAAGCCACTCGTCCCTGCTCCTGCCCTGCCATCCTGCCAGTCGCATAGTGACGATGGGTAGTTTTTGAATAATCTGCATACCATCTGCTTCTGCCATCGCAGATACGGTATCCAGCTGATCCGTCTCAATACTATACAGAAACATATTGGGCTGATTTCCGGCATCCATGGATGCAAAGTTGGCCAGGATCAGACTCCTGACGATAAACAACGTGGCAAGTACCGCGGTCCCCAAACCTATACTTACCAGCAATATTTGCGTCTGATTATTAGGCCGGAAGAGGTTGGCAAGTCCCTGGCGAAGGACAAAATCAAATTTACGCGGAAAGAACTTCTTAATAAACCACATGACTAGTCTTGCAAAAAGGAAGAGCAGTGCGAATCCAAGAATTAGTCCGATGGTAAAGCCAAATCCGTCGCCCCAACTATCCGTAAGTTTTGACAAGAATAGAAAAAGGAAAAGAGCGATCAAGAATGATACACCCCACAATAATGGATCCCTCCAAACCTGTTGAGAACTCGCCGCATTGATCCGAAGCACCTGCAGCGGAGTGATCCGACGTATCGACAAAAGCGGTATGGCCGCAAATAAAAGGGTCAATATAGTGCCTATAGCTATCCCCTCCAGAATGGCTCCTACAGAGACTGTCATCTGCACTTCAAACGGAAGAAAGTCAGATAACAAGAAAGGCAACGCAGTCTGGATCATGGATCCAAGGACAGCTCCAATCAGCACACTCAGTATGCCAAGTATAAGTATCTGTACCAGATACACCAGAAATGCCTCGTGGCCCTTCATCCCAAGACAACGCAGGATAGCAATTGAAGCCACCTTCTTCTTTATGTAGATAAAGACACTGCTGGCTACTCCGATACATCCCAATAGTAAAGACACCAGTGCAACGAGGTTGAGAAAACTGCTTAGCTGATCAAAAGCTTCACTGACATTCTCTTGCCGATCAGCCACAGTTTCAAGTCGTACCCCGTCATTCCTCAACTTATCCTCCCGTACCTCACTCCAACTCTCCACATCAAAGGATTCCGGTAACTTTTTATAATAAAAGTAATTAACCACACTCCCCGGTTGGATCAAACGGGTACTGTCGATATACTGCTGATCCACATATATCACTGGAGCAAAATTGCTGCTGATCCCCGTGCCTCCAAAAAGGCTCTTCAATTCTCCACCAATCTCAAAAGTGTACTCCCCCAGCTTTATGCTATCTCCCACTTGAAGATCTTTCTCCAACATAATCCCCTGCTCCACCAACGCTTTCGAGGTGCCGCGAAACTGTTGTTGCGCTTCCTCCGGGACCGTCGTAAGGGTACCATAGAAAGGAAAGTCTCCGGACAGTCCTTTAATTCTCACAAACTGAGATTCACCTCGTTTTGGCAAATATGCCATGGACAGAAGCTCAACTTCAGACGCCGTCTCCCCAGGTAGAGAGTCGAAGATCAATTTACTTTCATCGCCAATGGGTTGATTACTGCGGAAAGAGAGGTCCGCACCCAATAGCGAGGCAGCTTCCTTGTCAATGTCCCGTTGCAAATTGTCATTGAAGGAGGTGATGGCTACCAGGGCCGCTATACCCAGTATAATGGAAGACATAAAAAGAAATAATCGTCCACGTTCACGGCGACTGTCGCGAAGGGCCGTACGAAGTATAAACTGAAAATTAGCCATTAGAAGCAGTGGCCTTTAAACGTTCGTCGGATATGATCTTCCCCCCTTTCAATCGGATGATCCGGTCTGTTTTACCTGCCAGCTCCAGGTCGTGAGTCACAATAATCAGGGTAGTGCCCTGCTCCCGATTGAGATCAAAAAGTAAGGCTTCTACACGGTCACCGGTTTCTTCATCAAGGTTGCCTGTGGGTTCGTCGGCAAATAAGATTTCTGGAGTATTACTAAATGCTCTGGCCAGTGAAACCCGTTGTTGCTCACCACCTGACAGCTCTGTGGGGTAATGATGTGTCCTGTCTCCTAGGCCCACTCGAGTCAGCAGTTCTTTTGCAATTTGCTCCACCTGCTTCCTACCCTGCAATTCCAGTGGAATGGTTACATTTTCCAGAGCAGTGAGCGTCGGTATAAGCTGAAAGTTTTGGAAAATGAATCCCACGGATTTATTCCTTACGTCGGCCCTATCATCTTCACCCAAATTTTCCAGAGTTGTACCGCATAGTGATACACTTCCATCAGTCGGTCGGTCCAATCCTGCACACAAACCCAAAAGCGTTGTCTTTCCGCTGCCCGAGGGCCCGACTATGGCTACTGTTTCTCCTCTTGAAATATCAAATGACACGTCCTGCAGGACCATCAAATCATTGTCTCCACTCTTGTATGATTTTGACAGGTGGTCTGCGCTTAAAATGAATTCTCCCATGAATCGTAGAAGGAATTTGACTGGCAAATGTAACAGTTTAGCATTGCTGTTGTTTTACCCTGGTAATCTTAATACCTTTTGGGGCATGAATTTTCGACTAAAGAACCTAATCAACACCACCAGTGGTATGCTCTCTCCGGTTGTCATGTTATCCGTACTGGCGTTGGTTTTTGCTGCCTGGGGCTGTGGTAACTCCACCCAGGAAAATGCTACACTAGATACTCCTCGGGAAGAAGCAGTGACCGAACAAATGGAGGAGAACACCGAGTCTTCGGATAAGAATATCCTATTTTTTGGTAATAGCCTGACCGCTGGTTATGGTCTGGAAATTGATCAGGCCTGGCCAGCCCTTATCCAGCATATTATTGATTCATTAGATTTGGATTATCAGGTCATCAATGCCGGATTAAGTGGAGAAACCAGCTCTGGTGGATTGAATCGCATTGATTGGGTATCACAAAAACCCATCGAGATCTTCATGCTGGAGCTGGGTGCGAATGATGCATTACGAGGACTGGACCTAAAAAGCACACGAGATAACCTGCGAGGCATACTAACATTTGTCAGGGATAAATACCCGGATGCCCATTTAATAGTAGCTGGTATGAAAGCTCCTCCCAACATGGGCCCTGAGTATACACAGGAAT
>JAUILM010000713.1 GCA_030432855.1 Bacteroidia bacterium | reverse complement strand
ACTTTCCATTGTGAAAGGAGGCGAGTTTGATTGCATTTTCATTCGCCTCGGCACCGGAGTTTACCAGAAAAAGGTCATAATCATTGCATCCACTGACATCACCCAGCAGGGAGGCCAGCCTTGTCTGTAATGGGTTTTCAATTGAATTGGAGTAGAATCCCAGTTTTGACACTTGTTCAGTGATGGCCTGCACATACCGGGGATGACTATGGCCCACTGATATGACAGCATGTCCTCCATAACAATCGAGGTATTTCTCTCCTGAGCTGTCGTATACCCACGAACCTTTTCCACTTACAATCTCGATAGGATAGACAGGATAAACATCAAAGTTTTTCATGGTTAAAAAGCGACTGATTTTAAATTGAGACCGGATTTTTCGTCCAGATCACTGATTAGATTCATGTTTTGTACAGCTTGCCCGGACGCTCCCTTCACCAGGTTGTCTATCATGCTAATGATATGTAGCTGATCACCATATTTTCCCAGGTGAATCAACCCATAATTTGTGTTGACCACCTGCTTTAAGTTTGGATTTTCACTGGTGATGATGACGAAGGGATGCTCCGCATAATAGTCCTGAAACATCTCCGTGGCAGCATCAAGAGATATATCAGTTGTGAAGTGCAAACTAGCCAGAATACCCCGGGTAAAATTGCCCCGCATAGGAACAAAGTGAATAGGAGCTTCGAATGATGGCATAAGCTGAGCTACACTCTGTCGGATTTCATCCAGATGCTGATGGTTGAAAGCCTTGTAGATGGAGATATTATTGTTCCGCCAGCTAAAGTGACCAGTGGCCGTCGGTTTTTGACCGGCACCCGTGGACCCTGTCATGGCATGTACCTGAACGGGTTGATGTAGTACTCCGGCTGATGCCAGGGGGAGAAGACCCAACTGGATACAAGTGGCAAAGCAACCCGGATTAGCGATGTGCATAGCGGATTTGATCTTGTCGCGGTTCAGTTCCGGCAGACCATATATATAGTCACCACTGTCCTCTTTCAATCTGAAATCCCGGCTCAAGTCTATTATTTTTACCGATGAAGGCAGTGAGTTGGAGGCCAG
Organism: Bacteroidia bacterium; assembly: GCA_030432855.1. Lineage (GTDB taxonomy): Bacteria > Bacteroidota > Bacteroidia > Chitinophagales > Saprospiraceae > JABDMH01. The sequence goes on along the minus strand of JAUILM010000713.1, from coordinate 2,500 downwards.
AAATTCTTTTGATTGACCATGGCCCATGCAAAGAAATACGACATCAACCTCTGCTGTAAATGCATCATCAAAAACACGATCCAGGTAAAACAGATCTGAGTGTACTGAGGAGATTGGTTTTCCAGATTGACTTCTACTATGTAAAAAGACCATTTCGGCCTCAGGATGCCCGTTGAGGATTCTTATAAGTTCTCCTCCTGTATAGCCTGCAGCACCCAGGATTCCTACTTTGATCATAATAAGTCACTTTTATGAATAGAGTAATAGTTTTTGAGTGGAGTGGATAGCAATTTGATGAATCCCTTGGCTTCTTCAGCATTCCACCCTTTATTTTCTTCTCCGTAGGAGCCAAATCGACTTTGCATGAGGTCATTGGGCGAACTAATACCTTCCAAATCAAAACGATAGGGAGCCAGGCGGACAAATACATCTCCACTTACTGCGCTCTGCGTATCTTCAAGGAATACTTCGATGTTTCGCATCACGGGTTCCAGGTACTGACCTTCATGGAGCAGCATGCCATACCATCCTCCCAGCTGTTCTTTCCAGTATTGCTGCCATTTAGTGAGCGTATGTTTTTCGAGTAGATGATGTGCTTTAAGAATGATCAATGGTGCAGGTGCCTCAAAACCTACACGTCCCTTGATGCCGACAATCGTGTCACCCACATGCACGTCTCGACCGATAGCGTAGGCTTTCGTAATTTCATTTAAACGTTGTATTGCAGTAATCGGAGCCAATTCTTCACCATTAATACCCACAAATTCACCCTTGATGAATGTCAAAGAGAGGGTTTGTGGCCGCACATCATCCCGTAGCTGACTAGGGTAGGCCTGGTCAGGAAGAGGTTTGTCTGAAGTCAATGTCTCCTTACCCCCGACACTCGTGCCCCATAGACCCTGGTTAATGGAGTACTGGGCTTTTTCCCATTTGAGGTGTACACCGTGTTTTTCCAGGTATTCGACTTCTTCCTGTCGTGTCAACTGCATGTCCCGGATCGGGGTGATGATCTCAATATCATTGCCCAGCACCTGAAAGGCCAGATCAAACCGGACCTGGTCGTTTCCGGCTCCCGTACTACCATGCGCTATGGCTTTAGCTCCCGTCTCATTGGCATATTGGACTATTTCGAGTGCCTGAAACATGCGTTCTGCACTTACGCTGAGCGGGTAAGTATTGTTTCGTAAAACATTGCCATAGATCAAATAGCGAATACAAGATCGATAATATCGCTCGATCGCGTTAATATGTTCGAATTTGCTGGCACCCAATTGCAAGGCTTTTTCTCTGACTTCGGCTATCTGCTCAGCATTGAATCCACCCGTATCTACCAATACAGCGTGTACTTCAAGATTCTTTTCTTCGGTGAGATATTTGATGCAATAGGAAGTATCTAAACCACCACTGTAGGCTAGTACGACAACATTACTCATGTACTTCTTTTTTTATGATTTGGTCACTAAGATCGAATTTCATGGCTTCTTGTTTTGAAGGTGCCAGCATCCCGGTGCAGAGACACATTTGATAGGCCTTGCTCTTGAGTATATCGTAGTTACTGCAACTGCTGCAACCTTTCCAGAAGGTTTCATCCTTTGTGAGTTCGGAGAAAGTGACAGGATGGTAGCCCAGCGCTGTATTTATGCGCATGACAGCCAGACTGGTAGTGATGCCAAATACCCTGGCTTCAGGATATTGGTTTCTGGCCAAATTAAAAGCGTGTTTTTTGATCTCTTTTGCTATGCCTCGACCGCGGTAGCTTTCGATGACCAGTAGTCCACTATTGGAAACATATTTCTTGTCTTCGAAGGTCTCGATGTAACAAAACCCCACGAATTGGTCACCATCCAGAGCAATCACCGCATTGCCCATATTCATCTTCTTAATCACATACTCAGGTTGCCTTTGAGCAATACCTGTACCTCTGACTTTTGCAGAAGCAGCATATGCTTCGCAGATCACATCAGCATAATGCGTGTGTTGATCCGTAGCAATAGAAATGGTTATGTCCATGATAAATTAATCAGTATAAGGAAGAATAAAACTAGAAAAAGGCATTGAGCCCAATGGAGGAGAAGTATCTATACACGGCGAAGCCGACACCGCGTCATGGGACGACGGCCAGAATAAATGATATGTGTCAGCGTCTTCATAGGCTTGCAAAGGTAAACACATTAATATTTTATTTCCCAAGAAAATTCCATAGGTCTAATATAATCTTCCAAAATTATGATTTTGTTATCGAAATGCCTTCTTTTTTGAATAGCTGCAAAATAAGGAGGTCTCAGGTGTCCGACAGGTATGCATTTCTCAAAGCGAGTCGTCGGCGCTTAGCGAGGTTGGTGCGGGCTATCTTTGTGATAGTGGGAAAAGAGCAAAAAAAAAGGCCTCTTGACGAGGCCATATCAGCTCGGGCATTGAATCTATCTGGCGTGATGGTGCGGCAAACACTACCCGAACTGAAATGATGATCTTAATCGTTTAAGTTCATCATGGGTGTCAA
>JAUILM010000712.1 GCA_030432855.1 Bacteroidia bacterium | reverse complement strand
AGAATTAAGAAGTTAGCATAACTGGCTGGTAATCTAATGCCCTGATAAATAATGGGTTGCGGCATGGGCAGTTTTATAACATTTAATTTTCTTTTTTCTGGAAGGTTTTCTCCCTCCAGTATTTCTAGGTTTGTTGTCAGAATCGAATAATTTTCATCCCTTTTATTTTTTTCTTCAACTACCAGTACGGTATCTTCATTTATAAATCTGCAGATGTCATCTACATGTCCATGAGTGTCATCTCCTACTATCCCTTTATCCAGCCATATTGTTTTCTTAATTCCCAGTACCTCCCGAAATACATTTTCATAATCCTTTTTGGTATAGCCTGCATTTCTCACCTGAATATCGGGATCCAACAAACATTCTTTAGTTGTAATTAATACACCTTTTCCATTGCAATCGATTGCACCACCCTCCAGGGTGATATATTTATTTTTATAGGTAGCTGGCTCGACAGGTATATGAAGGTGCTGGCCAATTATTTGCGGAATTTTATTATCCTGCTGATAATTATTGTATTTAGCCCAGGCATTAAAGTTAAAATCAAGTGCCAGGGATTTTTTATCATGTTCTATGATGATCGGTCCTGAGTCTCGCATCCAGTTTCGATCGGTTTCAGCAAACACGAAATCGATCTTATTCAGATCGATGTTTGATCTGGATAAGAGTTGGGATACTTTTCTCTTTTCAATATTGTTTTGAACGACGAGGATTACCTGTTCGTAAATGCTGACTTTCTTGATAAAATCTATGAATGCCCATTTTACTGCCTGGTATTTTCCGGGCCAGTCATCCGCATTGTGCGGGTAGCAGAGTAGTATGGCTTCGTGGGTCTCAAACTCTGCGGGTAGTCTGCGATTCATTTTCAATATTTGCGTAAGACTAAGTAGGGTCAATAGCTCTCTTAGTGATCTCTCCGTAGGCATCTATTCTGCGGTCACGTAGGAAGGGCCAATTTCTACGAATATCTTCCATGTACTGCAGATCAATATCTGCAGAAATGATTTCTTCCTGATCAGTGCTTGCCTGGGCAATAATCTCTCCCTGTGGACCTGCAATAAATGAGGACCCCCAAAATTCTATACCGGGAGTGTCTGGTATAGGCTGTTCGTGCCCCAGCCTGTTGCATGCGGCGACATAAATACCATTTGCAACAGCATGACCGCGCTGTACTGTTTGCCACGCTTCAAATTGTTGTTTTCCGTATGCTTCTTTTTCGTGAGGATGCCATCCAATAGCGGTTGGGTAAAATAGTACTTCTGCCCCCTGCAGTGCAGTAAGTCTTGCTCCTTCGGGATACCACTGATCCCAGCAAATAAGGGTCCCCACTTTACCAAACCTGGTGTTAATCGCTTTAAAGCCCAAATCTCCTGGAGTGAAATAAAACTTTTCATAGTAGGATGGATCATCAGGGATGTGCATTTTTCTATAAAGACCTGCCTCTGAACCATCCGCATCAAGGATGTACGCCGAGTTGTGATAAACACCAGCCATCCTTTTTTCAAAGAAGGGAATAATCAGTACTATACCTAGTTCTCGTGCCTGCTTACTGAAGGCGTGGAAGGAGTCTCCATAGAGTGGTTCTGCCAGATCAAAATATTCGACATTCTCACTTTGACAAAAATAGAAGGAACTATAAAGTTCCGGTAAGCAGATTACTTGTCCTCCCTCATTCGCGGCCTTCTTGATCCACTTTTGACTTTTTTGAAGGTTATTTTCAGGGGTGTCATTTAGACTAATCTGAATGAGGCTGATCTTAAATGTACGTGACACGGTTGTATAGTTTTTTCGATGGGCAAAAGTAAGAAAGCTTTATGGGTCAATGAAAATATATTGGTCTAGAAGCAAGCCATACTATCGGGAACTACACTGATGAAACTCCCACTTTCATCCGCCTGACTCATAAATCTACAGTCTTCCCGGGGAATATCTTCTGAGGCTTCATCCAGGCAGGATATACTGCAAAATTGACCAGTAATGGTATCTGTAGCGCCTTGCAAATCAGATAAGACCATGGTGTAGTCAAAAAGACCATTAAAAATGATATTCGAGGAATTGCGAGGCGTCCAGATGTCGGTCCAACCTCTGACAGGGATGTTAGAACGATTGATGCCCAATGATCCATTAGATGCTAAAACCGATAGTGAAAGGATTCGCATCTCATCACTGCTGTAAATGGAGAAGGCATCATTTAGATCGTCATTATTTGGCGAGATAGCATTAGGAATTACAAATCGCTTCTGTCCCAAAGTGTCTTCCACGTAAGGGATGCCGCAGCAACCCCCGTAAATGCTGGGTTCTATGGACTGAATCTTGTCACATGAAAAGATGGTGATGGTGGTGGCTATAGCAGCGGCGACGAATAGGAATCTCATAGTGGACACAAATGTACTAATGCTTGTTAAAGGTTTTTTATTGTCGTGGCGTGAGATAAACTGCCAATTTTCCTACGATAGATGTAAGCTGTCGACACCAGTGTATAACCATAAAGTGATTGAGTGATCTCCTGTGGGTAATTTTCCGGAGGATACGGGGGTGTTCATTAGAGCTGATCTTGATTAAATACAAAGATGAATTAATGAGATTATTACAAATAATCAGGCTTCTGACCAAAGTGTCCTGGCAAATTGTAAATCTTTTTTCATCATCTTAAATATTTCTTTTGCGGAGGTGCCTTCAAGTTTTTTTGCTCCATGTTCTACACCGCCCAGATCATATTCATAGTGGATGGTAGTGGGTACATTAATCTTATACTTTTTTAATAATGAAAAATAATTTTTAAAATCTACCATTCCTTCTCCGAGAGGGACGTTTTTAATTTTCCATTTTCCGTTTATTTTTTCCCATATAAAATCCTTTAGTACCAAGGTGTTTATTTGAGGCGCAATGAGTCTTAAGCTGTTTTTCCAGGAAGTGCCTCCCTCGACCATTGCATGCCGTATATCATACTGGCATCCAATTTCATTTACATACACATCTTTTAGTAAATGCCATACTTCCCAAATTTCGCCACCGACTCTCAGTCCTGCATGATTTTGATAAGACCCGGCAATATTTAATGATTTATTGAGAGTAGCCAGGTCTTTCATTTGCATATTTAATGTTTCGAGACTTTCGATGATAGTTTTATTTTCATCAAAATCTACATAACCGAGTCGGTACCACTTAATATTTAAAGACGAAGCAATATCCAATACTTTTTTATCGACTGGATTATCAGGGTCGGTTACTGCGGTGGCCATCATATCACCCAGCAACCCGGCTACGCGAATTTTCTCAATCGCCAGAGGAAGATTTTCTTCCACCTCTTCAGGTAAGACATGACCCCCGGGACGTACTGTGAGATCTATCCCATCAAAACCTAATTCAGCCGCAGCTTCCGCCATGTCCTGATAATTTAAAAATTGGAGGTGCTTGGAAAAGACGTGTATTGATAAAGGCTTTTCCTCAAGGTTTGGAGATAGATTCGGAGCGTGAATAAGTGACCCCAGCAATGCTCCTGCACTTGCTTTGGTAAAATGTCTGCGGTTCATCTGTTGTAACTTCTTTAGGTGCTCAAAGTAATCAAAAAAG
>JAUILM010000711.1 GCA_030432855.1 Bacteroidia bacterium | reverse complement strand
ATGCTTGGACAAGGATAGTCAGTAATGTCCGGAACCCAAACCACACCTATGATCAATTCATTGGTAGCACCCGGATCGAGGCGAAAAGGCCCTGAAGCCTGAATCGTGCGTCGATCTCCGAAAGGCAAATTCGCAGTGCACATAGACCACCCCGTAGGATCGTTTGGTGCTTCTGTAAACGCATAATCAATGCGTGATCCTCCAATATTAAAAGCATCGCCGCCCTGGCTAAATGGTGTTCCATCCTTCCAGGATCCCGACATGTAGTTGTAGTATTCCTGTGCTACTTCCGGGTCTGTCTGTGCGTTGGGCCACTGACCCACTCCCGCATTATTAAAATAGGTGAATGAAGACATGCCTATTTCCTGGCCATTTTCATCAAGTGGTCCCCGGAAATAATCTACCCCCAGGATTGGTACATCTTCGCAATAGGTAGGCGTTCCTTCACAGTCACAACCTGTAGTGCCATCTACCTGATCCTCATTATACACATATGCCAAACTACGTGCCGTGTCACATCCGATATAATCATCCTGACTACAGCCAAGATCCGGATCCACCCACATAGCAAAGAATGTGGAATCGATACTCTGAGTCGCCCGGTTGATCAGCTTATAACGTTGAAACGTCATGTCATTGATCTCATCATTGGTAGCGTAGGCAAAAGCCTGCACCTGAATTTCCATCTGTATGGGGCTTCCCTGCGTCTGTGTATGAATACCGCCGGCATCATTGTAGATCCAGAAGATCATTTCATCCGGATATTGGGGGGTTGGACACCCCCTGATCTCAATGATTGGATAGTCTCCATCATTGACAGGATCATATACAAAGTCACCATCGGCATCGAAAAACCCAGCCAATCCCTGTGAGGTATTAGGCAGATCAAAGCCATGAATTTCACTGAAGTATGGATTGCCGGTGGCTGGCCATCCCAGCACATCTTCTGGCACTTCGTTCTTCTCCAGAGGTATGCCTGCTTCCAGTGCCTGGTTATAATCTCTAATAAATGCTCTAATGTTGTCGCCCAATACACGAAAATGCTTGTCCCAACGGGCACATGTATCTCGTTCGATTGTGCCTGTACTTCGATCGAGGGGTCCTGGCCAAAAATCATTTGCATTGGCAGATCGGAAGGTTTGAGCAGCGAGCTTCAGGTTACCCACAGGATCATAACCACCCAGCCAGACCGCACCTGCAAAAATGGACGATACTTCATCAAGTCCGGAAGCCGGATCTACTTTAGGGACAATGTATTTTCCCACAGATAGGTCCCACCACACATCACCTCCACCCAACAACCTTGCGCGGACGTTGTTTATTGACATGTCTGCTTCTGAACGGGAAGCGGCGCAATCTGCTCTGTATCCAAAGCGAACCTGCCTTTCATCCACTTTTCGTTCACGAGGGTTGTCATACCCTGGAGGATATTTAGCAAATGCAACCGTAAGCCCCATGCCCGTAAGGCAAAAGGTAATGATCACTCTATGCAAAAGCCTCAATCGCATTCGTTATTTGTTTAAAAGTCAAATCTTAAGCCCAGGAATATTCTTCTGGGCAGATAAAAATTATTGGGGCTGGCTACCACCCAATCAAAGGCGTTTCTATACGCCAGCTCATCTCGCCCTGCCTCATTGACTATTTCTCCCGTATTCCTGATGTTCTCCAGAGTGGATTGACCATCTGACGAAAGGATAAATCCAGAGTCATAGGGTGATCCAGACACAGGATAAACGCTCCTCACATTCACAGAGTTGAGAAGATTCAGAATACGCAATGACAAATTGAAGCTCAGCGGTTTCTTAGGATTTGCCGTGGGCACTCTAAAGCTCTTGTCAATCCGCATATCGATGGAGAAGGTCCAGGGCAGTCTGGCCCCGTTGATAGACCCAAAGAAGCCGGTGCCGCCAAAAGGCTGAGGCCTGATTCGTCTCGTATAGGGTCTTCCGGATACAATAAAGGATTGGAGATTGACCCCAAAGTCAGAAAGAATGTTCTTTCCAAATAGTTGTGGCCCGTTGTATGAACTACCCGAACCGTAGCGATAGTCAAAGGTAAACTTGAAAGCGTGTCTCTCGTCCCGGCTCAATGGGAAGAGTGTGCGTAAGTTTCCTCTTGTGGTCAATCCCTGCTGAGAATTCACATCGGATCCGGTGCCATCGGCAAATTGCAGTGTATAGTTGGCCTGTATGGTTGTATTAATCGATCGACGCAAATCATACTGCAGTGAAAACCCTTTCACCGTGCCAAAATCCGAGTTTCCATAAGTCACATAATTGTTAATGGGCGAAGGAATGTAGAGGAAGGTCTGCTGTTGGATCATGTCTCGCAGTTCCTTGTAGTATGCATTTATCTTTAGTGCACTTGAGGCAGAAAGTTTCTGCTGAAAGCCGACCTCATAGTCGATAGTCGTTTCCGGCTTAAGGTTGGAATTGCTTATCGGATTGCCTGAAGAATATCGATCGTCTTCAAAGTAATACCACGTAAGAGGTGTCACATTGTTATTGGACGGAGGTCTCTGCACTAGCACATCATAGTGTGCGAAGAAGTTAGCAATATCAGATATCGGGAACGACACCGCCAGTCTTGGCATCCAGTTGATTTGGGGCTCATAATCAACAAACGACTGATTGTAGTCAAAATCATTACTCTTTATATCGTTGACCCGCTCATCGTAAAACTTGGGATATACGATTTCGCCACCGAATATGACATTACCGTCGTTGGCAGGTGTCCCGTTAGCAAAATACCATTGATCCCCCTGGCGGTAAGCTTTGACCTCTGTACTATTCTCTCCGGTGACATAGACCTTAAAGTCGTCACCTACGTTGTTAGGACGTTCTTCATCGAATCGACCGTAAAAAGTATTGGCATCCATAACCTCATACAACGAATAGGGATCCCTCAAGACCTTCGTATTGGCATCGAAGCGATCCACTCTCAGTCCGACTCTGAAAATGATGTCTCGAAAACTAAACTTGTCCTGGATGTATGCCGCCTGATAGATGGGCTTCTGAGGTGCAATCGGAAAATTTCGCTTTCCGTCTCCTCCATAGCTGGTAAAGAAATCTTCAAACTCTACTCCGTTCGAGAGTGCATTTCCCAGATAATCGTAACCTGTAAAACTGACAATGCGCTGATCGGTAAGTTCTAATGGTGAAAATAGATCCAGGCTTAAATCATCGGGGTTAATGCCATCCACATTTACGTAATCAGTGAGCTCAAGGCCTAATTGATTTCTGATCTTTCGATAGAAATCACGACCATCGTCTTCAACTATCAACTTTTGAAATTCTTCAAATGTAAACTCTGGAAGTACCACACCCTCAAAAGATCCGATGACTGCATTAGTATCTACTCCGATGATGTGGCGGTTTGCCTGAAGCCTGGCGACTTCCCAAAGATTAAATGGCGATATGCCCCAGCTCCGTGAATATGTCTGCTCATGTAACAATCCGAACTCAATACTATGTCTGCCTCGATCAGAACCCCCAGGAACCAGATCAAAAGAAGCATTCAAACTGGCGGTATAGCGATCTACATTTACTTTATTGAAAGAGTTGTATACACTGCCGACGT
>JAUILM010000710.1 GCA_030432855.1 Bacteroidia bacterium | reverse complement strand
GACAGCTTCTGATGATAAACGATCTAAGGTGGAAAGCTTCCTGTCACTCTTCCCAAGAAACACGATATCCTATATTAGTAAGGGAGGCGGCGGTGTTGACATTGGACCACTGCACAGAGCGGACGGCACTCCCATGCTGGGATTAATCGTGGATGGTCAAAAAATGTTTGACCTGCACCATTCGCCCAATGATGTCTTTGAGACTGTTCACTTTCGCGAGTTGGAACTGGGTACGGCAACGATGGCGGGTATGATTTATCTGTTGGATCAATACGGTCTGTAGTCTCTATGTGGACGTTGCTATTCTATCTTCTGGGTAGCTGGCATGCTTTCTATGTCAGTATATGCTATATCTCTAAAGATGATGCTCAGCATATGGAAGTGCGTCACCGCATTTTTCGAAATGATTTTGAACTCGGATTGCAGCAATACAAAAAGGTAGATCAATGGATCTTTAGTGATACTTCGCAAAGTAAAAAAAGAGATGTCAGCCAGTACATGGATGCGAATTTCCAGGTTTTGTATGAAGGAAAATCGGTGAGTCTACCCTTGTTGGATTGTTATGCGGAGGGTGAAGGTGTCACTGAGACGATCACGATAATTCTTCGATCTGAGCAAGCTTTTATAGAGTCCGGTCAGATTAAGGTCAAAAGCAGTGTGCTGCTAGACATCTATGAGGACCAGGTGAACATGGTGCATGTTATTGACAAGGACAGAAAACGCAAATCAAAAAACCTGGATATCGATCGTCAGGAATATGATTTCGCATTTTGAATTCCTACGGTCGGGTCAGACCATTGCTGGAAATAATCCACTTGTAACTGGTAATCTCGGCTAAACCCATCGGCCCCCTGGCGTGGAGTTTCTGTGTGCTGATTCCAATCTCGGCGCCTAGCCCAAATTGTCCACCATCAGTGAATGCTGTCGACGTATTGGCATATACGGCTGCCGCATCCACATTCCTGAAAAAATGATCAATAGTATCCTGATCCGATGCAATAATTGCTTCAGAATGCTTCGAACTATATGCCGCAATATGATCAAGCGCCTGCTCCAGATTCTCCACTACTTTGATCGACATTTTCATGGACAGGAACTCAGTTCCAAAATCCTCTACGGTAGCTCCATGCAACAGATTTCTGTCATAATGATTTTTAAGTGCCTTATACGATGTGTCATCAGCAAAGATTTCTAAACCATTTTCACGATCCTGTCCTTCAAAAATTACGGATAGGTCGTCGACCCGATCTTTGTGAATGAGCAGGGTATCCAGCGCATTACAGACACTGACTCTTCTGGTTTTTGCATTGACGATGATGTCTTTGCCCAGCTCCAGATCTGCCGAATAATCATAATATGTATGCACGATACCCGCTCCTGTTTCTATCACTGGCACTTTGGCATGATCCCGGACAAAATTGATGAGTCCCTGACTTCCTCTTGGGATGATGATATCGATGTAGTCGGTAGCCTCCAGTATGAAGGACAAGCTTTCCCGGGCACTGGGGGCCAGGTAGATTGCATCTTCAAGACTGTACTTGCTCAACACTTCCTTAATCAACTTAACGATTGCTAGATTGGAGAAGTGGGCGTCCCGGCTCCCTTTAAGTGCTGATGCGTTACCCGACTTAAGACAAAGGGCGATCACGTCGAAAGTAACATTCGGCCTTGATTCATACACAATGCCTATGACTCCCATAGGCACAGATATCTTTTTTAGGTGGAGCCCCTGATCTGTATGGCGTTCCTCCAGGATACGACCCAGCGGTGAAGGAAGGTCGGCAACGGCACGTATGTCATTTTCTATGGCGACCAGTCGATCCGGATTTAGAAGCAGCCTGTCATATTTGGGATTGGACGGATCCATTCTATCCAGATCCTTTTGATTCTCTTTCAAAATGAGGTTGTGGTGCTGGCCTGTGATATCTGCAATATCATATAGGATAGCCCGAATTTCATCATCACTCAATTGGACAAGTTTCCTCGCGGACTTACTCAGCTTCTCCAGTCCGGTGAGGACATCTATTTCTATGGTTGCTGTCTCCATACTCAACTTTACTTTCCTTCTAATCCGAAGTTATAAACAAATAATCATAGTGTACCAGTGCCCGACGACCTTTTTGACCCAAATAGCGTTCCAACGTCTCAGAGGCGTACTGCGCTCTTCCCAATCCTACCGTATTGCTATTTTCATCCTGAATTCTTATCACATCATGTTTACGGAAAGGACGAATAACCGATGTAATGCCCACAGGTAGGAGAGAAGTGGCTCTACTTTCATCTTTTAGTGCAAGGGCAGCTCCCGCATTGATCATCACAGCCCCTTGCTGATGATCGTTCTGATAGGCTATCCATTTTTTGACTGGAGATAGAGATTGCAGAGCTTGAAAATGGGTCCCCATTTGATCACCCTGCAGAATTTTCAATAGGACATTCTCCGTTCGACCGTTTGCAATATGTACCTGTATACCCATCTGCGCTACTTTCTGACTTACCCGCCACTTAGTGTGCATGCCTCCCCGGCCAAACTTTGATTTACTATTGATCATGATGGCCGGCTCAGGTGTGCTTTCATCAACTTTTGAGATAATCCTGGCTGCCGGATCCGACGGATCCCTGTCAAATACTCCATCTACATTGGAAAGGATAAATAGAGCATCGGCATTAATCATAGATGCAACCAGGGTCGCTAACTCATCGTTGTCTGTGAACATGAGCTCATCAACGGCGATGACATCATTTTCATTTACCACCGGTACGACGTCCTCCTTGATCAACGCCTGAAAGCACTGTCTCATATGGAGATAGTGCAGACGATCCCTGAAGTCTTCTTTGGTAGCCAGTATCTGAGCCACATGAAGGTTAAACTCAGCAAATGACTGCATATACAGGTTGATTAATCTGGGCTGTCCGATAGCTGCCAGCAACTGTCTTCTTGACACCCTACTTAGTGCATGTTGTGGTTTGTGCATGGAGAGACCTGCACCTACAGCGCCTGAACTGACGAGAATGACATCGATGCCCTGCCGCTTGACCTCTGCCAGTTGGCTTGTTAAATCATTAATCTGTCGGACATTTAAAGTACCGTCATCTTCAGTCAGTACGTTGGTGCCGACCTTTACCACGATTTTCTTATAGTTTCTTTTCGGACTCACGAGGTAAAGATACTAAGAGATCAAACTACACAATACCCGATGGTGGAAAAGAGTAAGATGTAGTACGTACCGGAAATTCAGTCAGCTCGCAAACTAATCACTGGATTTCGGCTGGCAGCTTTAAGGGTTTGACTACTGACGGTCAAAAGTGCTATGATGAAAAGAATCATGAATCCCAGGAAGAATGTGAACAGATGTGAATCAATTCGATAAGCATATAATTCTAACCACTTCTCAATGCCGTAGTAGGTGACTGGGATGGATATGAGAACAGCGATCGTCACCAGCAACAGAAAGTTTGTGGACAAGAGAACTACCAGACCTGCTGTCGATGCACCCAGGGTTTTTCTTATACCGATTTCTTTTACTCTACATGAGATGGAGAATGATGCAAGACCAAACAGACCCAATGAGGCAATGATGAGGG
>JAUILM010000709.1 GCA_030432855.1 Bacteroidia bacterium | reverse complement strand
TTCATCGCCCATGGGATCTGGATAATACGTGTTGGCATTGGCCGGATAAATGACAAACGGAATTGATTTGTTTACATCGACAAATGCCCCTAAGCCCGAATTTTTCTCAGTTTCATTGGTCGGTAAAGTGCCTTCTGGTTTTACCCAAAATTCGTAGGTGAAGCTGGTATCCACGTTTTCCAGGAGGTCCGTATATCGACCGCGATATTCAATCACGTCATCCATACCGTCAAAATGGAGTCCGGGATTTATCTGGTCGGGACAATTTTCACAGATAATTCCATCTGCATCACCATCAGAAGTCGGATTGATGGCAAATTGAGCACAGTCATCGCAGACATCTCCTATTCCTTCGCCATCGGTGTCTTTTTGATCATCATTTGCTGCATCCGGGCAATTGTCACACACATTGCCCCAGGCATCTCCATCGTTGTTGGCCTGATCCATGTTTGCAATTGTGGGACAGTTATCGCAGGCATCTCCTAATCCATCTCCATCACTATCCGTCTGATCGGTGTTGGCGATGTTGGGGCAATTGTCAGCCGCATCCACGATATTGTCTAAATCCGCATCATCAGCACATAAGTCCGTAGTTCCATTTCCAAAATGAACACTAACATCCAGGAAATCACGTACAGTCGTATCCTGGTTATTCGCCAGGTAAAATTTGATGTTATTGTACTCAAAGGTCTCTGTATCTCTTTGTTTGATGATTAAAGTCCTGGTGAGACAAGTTTCTGGCGGAATCAAAATAAAGGGAAATGATGATAGGGCCAGGTTCACGCCATTCATCATGACCACGGCTTCATTGTCATTGGACGTATTAATAAGACGCAGATCGTAGGTTCTGGCGGCCTCACTATCATTGCAGATCTTAATGGGAAACGCAATTTCGGCTTCAGTGGAAGGATCGCTGATGGGAGCATTAAGGATCTTGATGTTTTCATTGGGGCAATTTTCATTGCCATTGGTAAGCCGGGGTTGGTCCAGTGGATATCCTCCTTCGTAAGGCCAGGATGTTTTCGATCCGTCCTGGAGTTTAAACAGTGGCGTGCCGTAAGCGGGATCCAGGTATACATCTACACCGATTTCGTCATCTGCATCATTGTCCTCCAGGTGAAAGCTGATTATGGAGTCTGTCTGCCCAGATGTTGTGGTCGCTTCTCCAAAAGTCTGCGATGAGCCAATTTCGAAACCTCCTAGTAATCCAGAGCCAGCGATCAAACCAACAAATTCAATCCCATAACTACTTTCAAATGTATAATCGACGTCTAGTGTGTGGCTTTGCTTGGTGGATTGTTCAACCGTATAATCTGAAGATGTTTCGAGATCCGGATCTGAAAATATTATGGGAGTATTTTCTGCGGCAGCTTTATTTTGCTGATTAAGATCTAATATTTGTTGCCAGAGGTCAGCCTGATTTTGCGAGTAAACTCGTATGTAGTCGCTGCTGTCGGGATTATTAGCAACGGCTTCTAATTGTTTAATTTCCACTTCTACCTCACTTTCCGACATTTCAAATTTCTTGGCTGCTGATCTGGATCGGGATGGTGCCATCACCAGTTGCTTACCATATTTTAACCGGCAGTCTTCCCAATACCAGGCTTCGTAGGCACCATATAACATCATGGTACTGGATCCAAAGAAGTAATCTTGACCGGGTCTGATATCCGAGTTATTACCATCTTTAGGAGTGCCAAACGTCTGTTTAATTTCCATACAGGTCTCATGCGCCGTCGTAGAAGTCTGTCTCCAGGTGTGATCCCACTCGAAGTTGGTCTGGTGGTACACCTCTATGGTAGTGTTTACAAAGAGCCCTACGGTTGCCGAAATACCCAATCGGAAAGAAAAATCTACATCAGCCGAATTGGTATTTTGTTCCTTGGTTTCTACCGTGGTACAATACTTCTTTTCTTCACTTACCTCTGCATAGCTCAGGTCTCCCGGGGGGTCATGTAAGATCATGTAGGGCATGGCCGGAGTTCTGATGGAATCAATGGGAGGAACGATTTCCTGTCCGGGGGCGGCACCCAGTACATATATCGGTATGGCTAATTCTTTTACTTGATAAACTTGCTGATTAGGGAAGCCATCACAATTCGCAATACAGCGTGAGAAGGAAAAGCGCAAACAGGATGCGTCCAGTCCGCTGGCAGTACTGGTATTCAAGACATATTGATATTTGTTACCACTAATGCTGGTTGGAATATCCCCCAATTGAATCACATCATTAGAATTAGCAGCGTTTTCAAAATATCGTACGAATGGACTGGTCCATCCTCCGGCATTTGCAATGATTTGGATTTGTACTTCATACGGAAAGAAACGCTGAACCAAGTGGTGTAAGCGATCCGGTGAGGCACAGCCATTCACCAAACTCACACGCGCAGCATTTCCCAAATCTCCTGTAAAGGAACTGGTGCCATTATCGGTGGGACAGAACTCTCCTGTGGGTAGTCCGGTAATCCTGACGGTTAGGTCGCCAGATATATAATCGATGGTATCTCCTGAGGTGGTAATCGTTTGGGTGTGAATGGAGGATGTGAAGAGCAGACATAGCAAAGCTAAGCAGAAAATTGGCTTTTTCATCGGGAACCAGTTGTAAGTGTGTCAAGGCGCTTCAGAGACTCTCTATTGACTCTCCGAGCGATTCAAATTTTGTGAGCAGCACAAAATAGGTAGCACCAGGATCAATGTCTTGTACAGATGCGACAGCACTTGTTGGTTTCTAACCTGGGATTTGGAAATAGCGCTCTAATTCCTCAGGAAATAATTGATCAGCTCCATGTCCAACTCCACGATATTATTGGGAGATACCTTTAGATATTCTTTTACATATCGGGACATGTGTGATTGATCGTAGAAGCCAGCCCGATGCGAGAGTTCGGTCCAGGTGATACCGGGATTTTCCATCAGAATAGCGATCAAACACTTAAAGCGATAGATCTTCGCATATTCCTTGGGAGGAAGACCCACCTTTTTCTGGAAGTTTCTTTCGAGTGTCTTACGTCTGATGTCGAAGCAATCTTCAATTCCTGCCACCGACACATTCCCATTATTGACGTGTATGTAGTCCAAAACTTCGCTCAAATCATCAACATTAGGTGCCGTAGTCACCTGCTTAAGAAAAAATTCATCCAGCACCTGTATTTGATCTTCGTCCTTTTTACTATCCCTTAGTGCATTTAGAAGTGTATCACTTTGCTTCTGACCTAAGAAGTCTTCCAGTCTGGCAGCAGTATTCGTCAGTGTGGACATGTCAGTACCAAATAGTTGATACATCCCGAGTGGCTTAAAGAAAACTAGTAAGGACTTTGCATGGCCGACAATTTGACCATGTACAGAGGTTGTAACCTGACCTGTGGCAACCGCTCGATCCGTGAAGAAATCCTCACCATTTAGCTTTACGACCATCGAATCATTGTTATTGATGATTTGTATGATCATCCCACTCATAGCTATCGGTGGAGAAAAATAGGGCTCGGTTTGTCCTTCCGGCACTTCTATAATCCCATAGGAATCGACATAGTCCTGTAGGGCATCGGTTGTTGGATAGTTCTTTCGTTGGATCATTTAGTGTTGC
>JAUILM010000708.1 GCA_030432855.1 Bacteroidia bacterium | reverse complement strand
AATCCAGCTAAGTCCGGCTTGTGCACCTTCCAGATTCAACATCTCAAAAAGCATACGATCATCGTGCTCGGGGACACCCCACTCATGGTCGTGATAATCTTGATATAAAGGTGAACTCGTGACCCAGGCGCATCTTGTTTTTTCCATGTTTATTCTTTTGAGTGCAGTGCCAGACGGTTTCCTTCCGTGTCTTTAAATAAAGCCATATATCCAAAATCTGGGGATATCATTCTTTTTGAAATGATGATGCTGCCACCATGTTCAATTATTTTTTCTTCCACCACAGAAAGGTCAGGATTAGCATTCAAATAAACCAGGGGACCCGCTGATCCGGGCGTATAGGCTTCCCCCTGGCAAATGGCACAACCATATTTTTCCGACGGAAAGATCCCCATCTTCAAAGCACCCAAATCATGAACTGAAAGATTGAGATCAAAAATAGATTCATAGAATGCTTTTGCCCGACCAAAATCGGTGACAGGAATTTCAAACCAATTTGCCCAGTTTTGTTTCATCATTTTTGCAGAAAAATAGGAATCTCGAAATGCTAAACCGATAATTTTATTCCAATTCCATGTTTACCGATGCCAACTCAAACCGATGGAGATTTTAACAACGTGCCATTTTCCGCTTTTTACCTAATCGGCCCGCATTTTTCACTTTTTCAATATATGTTACCGCTAACGGTACTTTGCAAGCTGTGCCACCCATTTCGACTTCAACTTTTCCTATCTCCCTGGCAATTTTCATGGCTTTATCTGAAAGCTCTGGAATATAAGACCCAACAGCGATCACAAAACCATTCATGGCATATCGCACTCTGTTGGCAGCAGCATGAATTTCTGCCCCTACAAGCTCTAGCAGTGCACCAATTGTCACTATGTCAAGATCCTCATTAGGCCATACCGAAACACAGTTTGACAAAGTGGACCATCCACCCGCAGCGATCATCTGGTTCTTAGACTCAATCCATTGTAGGCCCAAGGTCCAGCCATGATGCGTGTCAGCGGCAGTTTGAGCTACTATGTTTTCGCTGAGCAAGGACCAATACGCCTTAGACATCCAATCCTTCAATTCTTTCTTTGTCATTTGATCTTCGTCAGCAATAAGACCAGCAAAATACATGGCATCCGTGTTGCCGGTTTCATAAAGCTTGAGTGCAAGGTCATGATCCTTCTTAATCTTTTTGACAAGCTTTTTCATGTCGCCAATCTTCACCCCAAAGAAGGGTTCCCTGGCACCATGCCGCATGAGCGTCTTCTTGGTCCCGGGATTTCCCATGGCTTCAAGTGCTTGCATTACCTCACTTGCTGTCATTGGTTTTGTTTTTTACTCGATTAATCCTAATCGCTTGGCTCGTTTTTGCCATTCTGACCTCGCCAGCTTCTGTAGATCAGTGACTGTGTCTGTCTCGTCGACGATTTCAATACCCAGCAGAGTCTCCAGGAGATCTTCCATGGTAACCAGTCCCGCAATCGATCCGAAATTATCATTCACAATCGCCAGATGCTCTCTTCTGCGCGTCAGCATTTCCAATAGATCTGGAAGCGGTACATCATCCTGAATGAAGGATATGGGTATTTTTAGCGCCGCTAATGTGACGGAGTCTTTGTCCTCAGCCAATTGAGACAGGATATCGTCTTTTAATACCATACCGGTAATATGGTCTTCCTTACCTTCATAGACGGGCACGCGCGAAAAAGGACTATCTGAGAAAGCTTCATAGTACTCCTGACAAGTCATGTTTTCATCCAGTACTGTCAATACCGTTCGAGGTGTCATGATGTCGCGTACAGTCAACTCTCTCAGGCGAAGGAGATTTTTAATGATCAGCGACTCGGATTTCTTCAGTGCTCCGGATTCTTCTCCCACTTGTGTCATTGCCGCGAAGTCTGCCCGGCTTAGTACGCTTTTTCCTTTATCCTTCTTAAGTCTCTTGGTGATTAATTGACTTAACCAAACGAGTGGCCACAATATCCAAATCAAGATTTTCAGTGACCTGACAGTGATAGGGGCAAGCTGCCTCCACATATTCGCTCCGATGGTCTTTGGAATGATTTCCGAGAGAATAAGGATTGCCAGTGTCATTAGTCCGGCAATGATAGATTCATAGCCGATGTGAAGTCCCAGTATATCAATGTCATCATTACCAAACACCTTACCAGCCTGAGCTCCCACACCGATGGCTCCCACCGTATGTGCGATTGTGTTCAATGTGAGAATGGCGGATAAAGGTCGATCGATATCTGCTTTAAATTGCTCAAGCAGCATACCCACTTCACCTCCTTCCTGTACCTTTCGTTTGGCATAAGATGGGGTAATACTCAGCAGTACAGCTTCCCAAATAGAGCATAGAAAAGAAAAGAGGATCGAAACCAGAAAGAAGAAAAGCAACAAGGCCATTGTATTCAGACTTTTTTAGGCCATATCGATTAACCCAGGATTAATGATAGATGGCTTTAACCGGATCAAAAGTAAGAGGAATTTTCGACATCGATTGCACCAGGATGTCATCGGATGAGTATCAGTTTTTTTCTTTCTCCAACATATTTCTCTCTCTGAGCTAACGAGTAAAAATATACACCGGAGCCAAATGTAGTGGGTAAAGCTATCGAATTCATTCCCGGATGTACTTCGGTTGACCATATTGGGGTACCCATCACATCGGAAAATTCAATCCTTGTTACATTGTCCGTCATCAGGTCTATGTAAATGCGACCATGACTGGGATTAGGACCCAAACTGAAGTGTGCTCCATCGCTCTCGGATATATCGGTTGTGACATTAAGTGCGGTGCTACAATCATCTAGATGCACTTTGTGGCTGGTCGTGTCGATGATCATGTTTTCATCCCCGGACTGATATACACTAAGAGATAAGAAGAAAATCATCATTTCATCTGTGGTGGCTTCTCCTACCGAGACATCCTGGGGTATATCTCCAGGCAGGTGAGGATTACTCACTGTATTGTTATAGGTCGCTTCACCGTGTAGTGTCGCCCCAAAGGGGATGATGACGGGTTCTTTGAACTGATAGAAGCCCTGCCACTCGAAATCCCAATGGGGAATGTCAATCAGGGGAATGGTATCTCCCTGCAATGTAGTAGCATACGCCTTCATTGATTCGCATATGAGGTGCGCATGGGGTGCTATCCCCGTCACGGTTACTTTCAGAGGTACAGGACTAAAAGTCTGCTTAAAACTTTGTCGCGTGTTTGCCGGGATAAATAATGGTCTATCCATGCCCATGAAGTGGTTGAGTGCGGGGAGATTGAGGATGCTTCTGACATCATCCGATTCAGAGAATTTCAGGTTTATCAGGGTGCTGTCTACCTGACCTGCGGACCCTTCCGGGTAATGGAGTTGTACAATGAGATTTGCACCCTTAGGTAAAAAGATTCCCATGCCTTCCGGAGCAAAACTTGCACTGGATCCCGGAACCCAACCGCCGATCATCGAGGCTGAGTTTACACCCACTCCTCCAAAGCATGTATAGCCAGGCTCTGGATCGGCCAGATCTAGTTCGATGGGAATATTGGTAGTATCCTGGAATAGCAACACATGGTGTACAATACTCCGGTTGCC
>JAUILM010000707.1 GCA_030432855.1 Bacteroidia bacterium | reverse complement strand
CATCTTGACGAGGGGAGTGGTTCCTTCTTGCAGTGTAGGATCAATGTAATGCTCCGGAGTTTCAGAAAAGGCATTACTTGCGTCAAATTGCCAAAAGAAAATAGGAGCGGTTCTTTCATTTGAAGGATCTTGGATGAAAGGCAATAAACTCACCCCATCGAGCGGACGATCCGGGACTGATTGACCAGTGATTTCTGTAAGCGTGGGAAGAATGTCGCTGGTGACGGCAATGTTTTTATTGACCATCGGTGTATTTATGACGGCAGGCCATTCTACAATACCAGGAACCAGGATACCCCCCTCGTACAATGAAGCCTTTTCTTCTCTAATCGTCATAGCGGTCCGGCCTGCACTCGCAGGAGTACCATTGTCGCCACAGTACAGTAAGAAGGTATTTTCTTTTAAATCATTCCTTCTTAAGTGATCTCGCAATTCTCCAATGGCCCTGTCCATCGCGGTAATTTCTGCATAGCGTTCCTGCAACACATCCCGGAGCGGTCGATTGGTAGCCTTCCCGGTTTCATTGGATGTGAGTCTGACCGTATCTTGACTAAGAGAATCGGGCAAATTTTGGTAGAGCGCCAGATCGTCCGGCAAGGCTGAGTAGGGTTCATGGGGTGAGCCAAACCAGACGACAATAAGAAATGGTTTTTCATTTTCCTGTGACTGCTCTATAAATCGAATAGTCTCATCAATAAGAATTTTTGAACTTTCGCCCTCGATTTTCTTAGGGGCTTCCCCATTTCTGGACAACACCGGATCAAGCTCGAAAAAGTTGTCATGGGAAAGCCATGCATCAAATCCCATTGCACCCGGGCTGGTTGGAGATTCTTTTTTTACCGGACCCACATGCCATTTACCAAAATGAGCTGATCTATATCCTGCTTCCTTTGCCAGATGTGCAATACTGATTTCCTCAGGACGCATGGACCAGTTAGGTGTGAAGGTGCCACATCGATTAGGGTGGCGACCCGTCAGAAAACTGGCACGTGTCGGCGAGCAGGTGGGATGACCGGCATAGAAACGATCAAAACGCATACCCTGGCTGGCCATTTCATCGAGGATCGGCGTCTTTACGAAAGGATGCCCATTATAACCCACTTCATCCCAGCCATGGTCATCTCCCATCAATAAGATAAAATTAGTAGGGGAGGTTTCTTGTTCTTGCTCATGACCTTGTGATTGATTACATGCCAGTTGGATGGAGATGCTGATCATGAAAATCAGGATAATTCGTAAATGCTTTACCATAATTTTTTTTGGTGGTAGAATGTTTGATATCGGAGGATAGTATTTCTTGTTCAAGATAGTCTTTCTGTTGGAACTGTTCGTATTGGGGATCACAACTCGTAGTGTAGGTCCTGGGGACCAACCTTTGAAATCATTTGAAAACGAACAGCCGTTGTATTATTGCGCCCCTTCAGGGCTGGTGAACGTTTTCTGTTTACCCGGTGGGCAAGGAGCCACCTATAAATTATGACACCCCTTCGGGGCTCTTTTCTCATGTGCAAATTAAACTTAGTGAGTTACAAAAACGGAATCAAAGGCGGATCTTGCAGTTTACTGAAAACGTTTGTGCGACTTGATTTATAATTCACACTCTTCCATAATTCAG
Source organism: Bacteroidia bacterium (assembly GCA_030432855.1). Lineage (GTDB taxonomy): Bacteria > Bacteroidota > Bacteroidia > Chitinophagales > Saprospiraceae > JABDMH01. Next base: position 1,972 of record JAUILM010000707.1, on the reverse strand, counting down.
CATTTAGTGGGTTCATGACTTTAAGAATAGGTTGTCCTGACTCTCAAAATCTACTCTATTTGACCAAGACTCGTTATTTAAATATTTTATGACATAACGATAGCTTCTCCAGGATGAGATAGTCCAGATTGATTCCAAGGTAAGTTCACCAGAGACGGAAATCCTATCTGACTTAGCACATTATAGAGTCGGCAGAGTGATCTTTTCTGGTTTATCAAATGTCCGAATTTCGAATTTTGCCAGTGCGTCTTTTCCTGCGTTCCGAAACTGACAATCAAGGGTAATCGTATGTTCTCCTTCGGATATTTTGAAGTCACTGGCATCGATATCGATCTCTTGTATTAGCTGCCATGTGCTGGTATATATCTGAGCTCTGTCACCACCCGTATATTTAATCGTTTGACCGGTCTTCAACGATATAGGGAGAATTATTTCCTTATAATTATCAATTTCCAGGATGATCTCAGAAAGTTCTGCTTCTACGGCGGTGAGAATGAAATTAATACTTTGGTCTTCTCCTGTATGCCGAAAATCAAAAGTGGAGTATAGAGGTTCTCCGGGCTGCTTAATTTTTTTCTCGTGTTTGAATTTACCTGAATATACACGACGCAGATCCCATGTATTTTCTCCCAAATTCGATAGGCTGAATTCAGTATCAAGATTTTTCATTATTTCTTTTTGTTCATCACTAAAAGCTCCACCGATTCGTGCTTTTTCCCACTCACCAATTAGTGAGAGTATTTTCTCCGAATTTCCATTTTGCTCTATGATTCCGTCACCCACTACAAATGCATATCCTGCATCGTATGCAGCGGAACGGGTCAAAAGCCATTCCATATCCTCAATACTGGTTTCTGGCGTCATTTTAAACCAACCCAGCATCCCAGGCATGAAGTTTCGCTTAAAGTATGGTTGGTTATTCATGCGGTATTCTGTCTGACTTTCTCGAAAGCCTCCATACCACGGTTCACCCCAATTCATGCGCGTGTAAATATGCCAGAAGAAATGTGTAGTGCGACTGGCATCAATAATCAGATGGTCTTTCAAGTCATCCGCCAGATTGTTGTACCAGACATAGGGCATCATGGATTCTCCGTATGTGCCCAGCCCAGTGGATCGATTACCTTCCAATCCATCGAAGGAGATTTGCCGCAACCCCGTCTGGTTGTATAAATCAGCCATTGTTTTCGACATCTCCACGGTAAGATCCGTATTCGTTAAAAACACTTTGTAGGCATGGTCCAGCAGTTTTAATATTTTGGTACCCCTGGAGTGGGTTGATGCCGTGGTGTTGAATGCACCACGCTGACAATCCAGAAGTTTCCAGGGGGCTTCTTTTGAAACCGTGCCATACCGTATGAGTTCGTTATCGATAACCACAGTTTTGAGATTGTTATTTTTCATTTGATTGAAAAACTCCGGAGATTCAATTAAAATCTCACTTTGAGAAGCATTTACATCTTCGGTTATTATCGAGCTACCTACGCGGGCTAATCCTTTGTGAGGTACGGGGGTGACATAAGCGTCAGTGGTCGAAACAAAATTTGAAAGAAAATGTGTCCCTAATTTGATCCCTTCAGCCTCGGCCTTTTGAACGCAGTCTCTTAGACCGGCAATTCCGTTAGGAAATTCGCCCTTAAACAGATCAAACTGCCCCCAGCTTTCGAATGTTTTTCCATAATGGTACAGGTATTTTAGGCCTGCTTTTTTTGTGAGGGCTATGGCTTCATCCACATTGTCTTCAGTAAATGCCATAATAAGATAGGCGGAAGCTGCCTCGGCTGCGGTCTTGGTCCACTCACCGTCAAGTGTAGGGTGGGGTAGTCCCTCTTCTATTTCTATAGTCCCGATTGTACCAAGAGCTTGTTCAACTGGACATCCAAAGAGGGCGATTTTTGACCCAATGACCCCACCATCATCATAAGCCGGAGCCACCAGTTTGTCATGGTTGAAATCCTGTACAATTCGATCG
>JAUILM010000706.1 GCA_030432855.1 Bacteroidia bacterium | reverse complement strand
AGATGCTGTTCCGAGTGTGATTTCTTATAGTTCACTCACAGCTATTTTGACACCTATGGATACTAACAGCAATGGCATTGTGGATATGGGACAGGCAGAAGTCTGGGCAAAGGAATTCAACAGTAGTAGTGCACCAGCTTGTGGAGGATCAATGGATGATCTCATCTTCCTTGTGGCTCCAGGCGTGGCAAATGACTTGTCACCTGTACCATCATACGATGCTACGGCGATAACATTTGATTGCAGTGACTTTAGCACTAATCCGACGATCGTACCTGTTCAGTTTTGGGTGGTGGATACAGTCAATGATAAGGCCGACTATGCTAATCTTGAAGTGCGACTCTTTGACAACCACAATGTTTGTGCCGGAGGCAGTAGCCAAACGACACAAGTGGGTGTGCAGGGTAGTATAATGACTGAGACGCAGGAAAATGTAGCCAATGTCAAAGTCAAAGCATCCGACGCAGATGGCGAGGCAGCTGTAGTTACTTCTTTGACTGGCCATTACAGCCTCGAGATTCAGATGGAGAACGAAGCCATCATTAAGCCTGAGAAGAATATAGAACACGCTAATGGGGTTTCTACCATAGATTTGCTCAAACTACAGAAGCATATTCTTGGTGTCAAGCCGCTCGATTCGCCCTATAAGATGATTGCTGCTGATGTCAACAACGATACGGAGATTAACCCGATAGATCTCATTCTGATCAGAAAACTCATCCTGGGCAAGATTGATGCATTCCCTAACAACACTTCCTGGAGGTTTGTAGACGCTGATTATCGATTTGAAAGTCATGACCGAGCGCTCAGTGAAGTATATCCTGAGTTTATCAAAACAACGGGTACACCATCAGGTAGAAAGGATTTTGTTGGAATCAAAATCGGTGATCTTGATGGTAATGTGGTCACTTCAAGATCTAAAGCAAGAGGTGCGACTGATGCAGAGGTGATTGATATTCAAGATGTACACTTTATGGAAGGTCAAACAATCGAAGTGCCAGTGAGCCTTCAGCAACTGACCTCAATGGATGGCCTGCAACTAGCGTGGCAATTTGATAGTGAGGTTGTTCAGTTTGAGCATCTTACGGCTTTTGAATCAGACATAACTAAAGATGAAATCAAAGCATCAGGAAACGCATTAAGAATTTCCTGGATTGATGCTGACCTTTCTAGCAGTGCCAGACAACATCTCTTTGCTATGACCTTTACTGCAAAGAAAAGTGGGAAACTTTCAGATGTACTATCTCTGGCAGGGCAGGATCTTGCGCCGGAATTATATGTGGAAGATCAAACGCATGAAGTGAAGTTGACATTCACTCAAGGTCAGGATCAGGTATTACTACAAAACAGACCCAATCCATTCAGATCAACTACCGTGATTGGATTTGAAGTACCAGAAGCTACGTCCGCAACTATCAGAATTTTTGACCCAGCGGGTCGGATTCTAAAAGAAATTAAGGGTGATTATACAAGAGGTTATAATGAAGTAATAGTAGATCGGAGTGCCCTTACTCCAGGAATCCTCTACTATGAGTTACAGTCACAGTTTGGAAAGTCTACCAAACGAATGATTTTGATCGAATAGAAGATATCATACAATATTGCTTTTGGGAAATTGGATCCTCCTGGTAATCGCCAGGGGGATCTTTCGTTTAGGCTTTTTTTGGTGGAAGGAACTCTGTCCACGGATTAAGTGGTTAGTCCTATTGGTAGTGATATCTTTGCGACATGGGAAGAATAATGGGTGTCGATTATGGTACCCGAAAAACAGGTCTATCAGTGACTGATCCTTTACAAATCATTGTGAATGGATTGGAAACCGTGCAAACCGATAATTTACAGGATTTCTTATCGGACTATCTGACTAAAGAAGAGGTGGATAAAATTGTTTTTGGTCTACCTCGACATGCAGATGGAAATCCAACGTATCTGACACCGATTGTCGAAAAATTTGCCAAAAAGATCAAAAGTCAATTTCCTGAGGTTGAAATTGATTTTCAAGATGAATCCTTTACCTCAAAGCAAGCGAAAGAGATACTTTTGCAAAGCGGAGCCAACAGAAAGAAACGACGCGATAAGACGCAGGTAGACAAGATCAGTGCAGTATTGATATTACAGTCATACCTACAGCATATTTAAATTATGATTTTACCAATTTATGTCTACGGCACTAAGGTGCTGAAGAAGAAAGCTGAAGAAATACAGGAAGATTATCCAAATCTTGAGCAATTGCTGGAGAATATGTGGGAGACCATGTATAATGCCAATGGGGTGGGACTGGCAGCGCCTCAGGTTGGAAAGTCGATACGGATTTTTATTATTGACACCACACAAGTGCATGATGAAGAAGGTCAGGGTGTGAAAAAGGCTTTTATTAATCCCGTCATTCTGGAAAGAGAAGGAGAAGAATGGACTTACGAAGAAGGTTGTCTCAGTATTCCTGAAATAAGAGGCGATGTAGATCGGCCACCTAAGGTGACCATATCATACTTTGATGAAACGTTTTCGAAGCACATAGAAACGTATGATGATATCGAGGCTCGCGTCATACAGCATGAGTTTGATCATTTGGAAGGTATTCTTTTCACTGAATTACTAAAGCCTGTAAAGAAACGCAGAGTGAGAAGGAGGTTGGAAAATATGAGGAAGGGAGAAGCAAAAGCTGACTATCCACTTCGATTCTCATAGTGTAATACAGCTAGGAAATAGGTGTAACCATCTGGATATATTAGTCCGTTCGCTATTTTCTGCCGAAATCTGCAGGTATTTCTCCCCAATCCCGAGTCTCCCATTTTTCAATTGGGTTTTTGTAACTGTTGTTTTTAAGCCAGTGTAGGGCTCGATCCACCAGGTCAAATAGCTTTGCATTCCTGTTGGTTTTTTTCAGATTACTATTCACTTTTTTATTGCGTACCCAGGCCATAGCCGTACGAGAGTCGCTGTAGATCGGTAGAGTAGTTTCTCCCTTTTTCTGTAAGAGAGCCAACGCATGGACAAGAGCCAGAAATTCCCCAATATTATTTGTCCCTTCTTTAAATGGGCCTTGCCGAAAAATCTCCTCTCCGGTTTTGGTGTGTACGCCCCGGTATTCCAGATCTCCTGGATTTCCGCTACAAGCAGCATCCACAGCTATACTTTTCCACTGAATTTTTGCATCCTTTGCAGGAGCGACACGCGTTTTCGTGGTCTTGGACTGAACGGATCCTGGTCCTCCACTATACGCCTCCTCAGCTTCAGCTTTTGACTTGAATGCTTTGTACCGGGCATCGGGATATCCGGTGATTTGCAATCTGCATTCAGCCCAGGAATCGTAGATGCCGGGTTGCACGCCATTCCAAACCACGTAATATTTTTTCTGCTTTGCCATACTTCAAATATATGGATCAATGATCCTATTCTATATATTTAAACCCGAGGGATGTTTATAGAGTTCTTACATCCCGTATGTGGGCAGGAAGTGATGCTCAAATTTTTATTGACCCATACCATCTTCACTCCATGGATACATCACTCGAAGATCTTCGCTATAAGCTGGCACTCACCCATGTGTCAAATGTAGGATCGGTCATCGCAAAGACCCTGATTAGCTATTGC
>JAUILM010000705.1 GCA_030432855.1 Bacteroidia bacterium | reverse complement strand
TCAACCCAAAGATGTAAAAGCCCTGATCTTTTATGGATTCCCATTGCATGCCCCAGGTAAACCGGGTGTCGAAAGAGCCGAGCACCTTAAGGATATCAAAGTCCCCATGTTATTTTTGCAGGGTGACAGAGATGCCTTTGCCAAGATGCATCTATTGACGCCGTTGATTGAGAGCCTGCCTTTGGCTCAGCTGGATCTCTTGGAGGGCGGGGATCACGGTTTCAAATTTCTCAAGAAGACCGGTATAAATTTTGAAAGTGCGTTGAAACTATTAGCTGAGCATACAGCCACATTCATCCACTCCCTTTCCTAAGCCTTTCGTGGATATCATCACATGAACAAAAAAGCATTGCTCGCTATTTTGACTGGCTCTATTATTGCCGGCAGCAGTGGATTACTTATCAAGAGTATTCATCTGCCAGGAGCTTCTCTTGCCTTTCTACGCATGGCGATACCAGCATTTGTCTTGGGAACATGGATGGCGGTATCAGGGATCCGCTTCTTTCGGGGTAAAATTAGACCCTTACTTTGGGCCTCCGCTCTGAATGCCGTGCGTATGTATCTCTTTATTGTGGCCTATCAAATGACCACAGTTAGCAATACAATCATCATGTTGTTCACCTGGCCCATATTTGTGAATGTGCTTAGTTCCCTCATTCTCAAAGAGAAGATCTCTGTCAGGCAGATATTATTGCTACTACTGGCATTCAGTGGTATACTGGTCATATTCAGTGGTGAAGGATTTTCATTTTCAAATATTCATTTTCTGGGCATGCTGGCTGCTCTCTTCTCTGCGGTGTTCTTTAGTGTGAGCTATGTGATTTTCAAACGAGTCATCCATCAATATCACCGCAATGAGATCATCTTTTATCAGAACATCCTGGGTGCTGTCATTTTCTTGCCTGTCTTTTTGTACATCAATGCGTGGCCGGTGCCTCTGGAATGGCCTCTGGTATCCATATATGGACTACTGATGGGGGTAGTTATCTTTCATTTCTTTCTGTACGGTCTTAAGCATATGGACGCATCGAAAGCATCCTTACTACAGTATATTGAGATCGTAAGTGCATTGGCCATTGGAGTCATTTTTCTGGACGAAACACTTACCTGGCGCATTATCTGCGGAGCCTTACTGATCATTAGTGCTATTACCATTATGCAGAGATCAAAATAGGACACCGCCCACCGGCAGTATCCCATTGATTGACCGTATGCGTATATCGTTTATTGTTTTTTGACCCGGGTTTTACGGGTCCTGGTTTTCTTTGCCGCGGTGCCTTTCCGGGTTTTTGCTGTGGCCCTGGTTTGAGCTTTGGTCGTCTTTACTTTGGTACCATCCGGTTTCTTTGCGCGTACAGTAGTACGCTGATGTGTAGCACCTGCCTTTGCATTGGGCTTTCTTACCCCTGCCGTGGTGGAAGATCGTGTGATGGCTGCTTTACCTCCGTTGGGACCTGTGACCACTTTCGTGGAGCGTGTGTGAGAGATACCCCGCTTCGTACGATAGTTCGTGATTGATTTCTGATGTCTGTGTACGACCGTTGTGGAGATCCTTCGTTTAGGAGCATATAATCGGTGCGCTTTCACTACCCGATGTGTGGTGGTTATGTGGAATGGTCTGACGATTACTCTACGGTGATAGAACCAACTAACGGGTCTGGGTCTCCAGGGTCTCCACCCACGTGGATAGTGTCGCCATCTCCAGGGTGAGATCCAGGGTCTGTAGGCTGCTCTATAGATGAACCGTACCGAAGGCCAGGCCCAAACGTTTACGACCAACCGAACTTTACCGCTTATGTCAGGACCACCTTTCGAGTGATCTTCTTCCTCATAGGGCTCGACGACAATTGCTTCACCGAAAATATCCTCATCTCCCACTATCTGTACTACGGCAGAGGTAGGCCCCGTTTTCTCAACTTCAATGACGGCAATGTCTTGAACCTCACCCTCACTAATGGGGACCTGAAGTACGATGGCATGTAGGTCACCTTCCATATAATCCTCAACCCGGATATAATCGATGTCACCATCCTCATTTAAATCCAGGTTATTGACCAATTGATCTTTGTCATTGATCTTTTTTTCAAAGTCTTCCGGAGAATCGGAGGATGCGAACAGATCCAATGCGCCTTCAAGGCTGAAATTGTCGCCGGGAACACCCTGTAGATCTTGTCCAAAAGTGGTTGTATTCGTCTGCAATAACAGGACTATCGCTGCGATGCAGGAAATAAAATTTTTGCTGATTGTCATTTCTCTCAAATTTTATGGGTTTGTTGTTTAGAGTAGAAATGACCAGAAAGGTTTAATCTCTCAGCGAAAAATTATTCGAATAATTCAGACAGCTCCATCCAACGCTCTGTCTTCTCTTCGATTTCCTGCATATGTTGTCCAATGGTTTGGGAGATTTCGTTGATTTTTTCCATCGATATACCTGCCTCATTTAAACTGCTTTCCAACTGCTTTACATCTTTTTCCAGCTGTTCAATTTCTCGTTCCAGTTTACGAAACTCGTTTTTTTCTTTGTTTGTATATCGTCTCTCTGTGGATTGATTTTGCACAGGCTTCACGGGTGTACTCACCTTTGACGCAGGCTTTTCTTCGACATTCGTATCTGCCTGCTGTAGCCGGTATTCTGTGTAAGTGCTGTTGTAATCTTTGATCTGTCCGTCACCCTCAAAGATGAAGAGATGGTCCACCAGTTTATCCATGAAGTAGCGGTCATGTGATACCAGGATAAGGCATCCGGAATAATTCATGAGAAAAGCCTCCAGTTTGTTGAGTGTCAGTAGATCAAGATCATTGGTCGGCTCATCAAGTATCAGAAAATTAGGGTTCTTGATAAGTACGGTCAGTAGATACAGCCTACGCTGTTCTCCTCCACTCAACTTATGAACTGGCTTGTATTGGGTCTCAGGAGGAAACATAAAATGCTCCAGAAACTGGGATGCGGATAATTTTACGCCATTCGAAAGTGTGAGATACTCAGCAATATCTTTCACTACGTCAATCACTCGTTTCTCAGAAGCCACCTGAATACCCTTTTGGGTGTAGTATCCAAATACGACCGTCTCACCACGATTGATCTTACCGGAATCCGGCTCCTCTGATCCTGTAAGAAGATTTAAGAAAGTAGACTTACCTACGCCATTTTTTCCGACGATTCCTACCCGGTCGCCCTTCTTGAAGGTGTAGGTAAACTTTTTCAGAATATTGAGGTCGCCATAGCTCTTGGATACTTGCTTCATCTCCAGGATCTTTCCACCAATACGGGTGACTTTTACATCAAGCGTTAATTTAGGATCTATGCGTTTATTGCTAGCCTTGTCCTCAAGCGCATAGAAAGCGTCGATTCTGGATTTAGCCTTGGTCGTTCGGGCTTGTGGCATTCTTCGCATCCACTCCAATTCCCTCTTTAGCATAGAGTTGGCCTTTTCGATCTCCCGGTCAAACACAGCTTCACGCTCTGCCCGCTTCTCCAAAAAGTAGGCGTAGTTTCCTTTGTGCCGATACAAATTTCCGTTGTGTAGCTCTAATATCTGATTACACACTGTATCCAGGAAATACCGATCGTGCGTGACCATGAACAAGGTCAGATTGGACTGATC
>JAUILM010000704.1 GCA_030432855.1 Bacteroidia bacterium | reverse complement strand
CCCACAAAACTTAGCACGATATCATACCATGGCTTCCATTATCCAGATCAACACTTTCGGAGCCCCGATGAATCGTAAGTATTTTCTATTTTGCCATTCATCTGCATGGAGGGGAGCCATGTGGGTGAAACATTAAACCCGGATAATGCATTAGACTTTCTATTGCGAGCCAAAAGCTACTGCATTATCCGGGTAAACTTGCGTAAAACATCATTATGAAGAAACTTGAACTCCATTGGAAGATTCTAATCGGTATGTTTCTGGGAGTGGTGCTGGGCCTTATCGCTAGTGCAGCTGGCTTTCGAGGTTTTGTCATCGACTGGATCAAACCGTTTGGAACAATCTTCATCAATCTCCTCAAGCTAATTGCCATTCCTTTGATTATAGCTTCCCTCATCAAGGGTGTCAGTGATCTAAAGGATATTTCCAAGCTCTCGAAAATGGGAGGCCGAACTGTGATCATTTATTTGATCACCACAGTCTGTGCTGTGTTACTGGGTTTATTGCTAGTAAACGTGATTTCGCCGGGGTCATCGATTACTGAAGAGACACGTCAGGAACTTCTGGACGGCTATTCAGGAGATGCCAGCAGTAAAATTGAAATCGCCGCGGCTCAGAAGGGCAAAGGTCCCCTTCAGCCATTAGTGGACCTGGTGCCCGGGAACATCTTCAATGCAATGACCGATAATACCAACATGCTGCAGGTCATTTTCTTCGTGATCTTCTTTGGTATAGGTCTGATACTCATCGAACCCGCGAAGGCTAAGCCAGTCAAAGATTTTGTCGATGCTTTAAACGAAGTGGTACTAAAAATGATTGACGTCATCATGCTGGGAGCCCCATATGGAGTCTTTGCCTTGTTGGCAGCTCTGGTGGTGGAATCTCCCAGTTGGGATTTATTTCAGGCACTCCTTTGGTATGCTATCACCGTGTTAATTGGTCTAGGCACATTAATAGTGATTTTCTATCCCACCCTGGCAAAGATCTTTGCAGGATTTAGTTATAAACGATTTTTCAGTGGCATAGCACCGGCGCAGCTGGTTGCATTTTCTACCAGTTCTAGCGCAGCGACATTACCTGTCACCATGGAGCGCGTACATGAACACATGGGCGTCAGCGAAGAAGTCAGCAGTTTTGTACTACCCATTGGTGCTACGGTCAACATGGATGGCACCTCACTGTATCAGGGAGTAGCTGCAGTATTCATCGCGCAGGCATTCGGTATTGATCTATCCCTTTCAGCACAGCTCTCCATAGTGGTCACGGCCACCCTGGCATCCATTGGGTCGGCAGCGGTCCCCAGTGCAGGTATGATCATGCTGGTGATCGTCCTGGGAGCCATCGGAGTACCAGAAGCGGGTCTTGCTTTAATTTTTGCCGTGGACCGTCCGCTCGATATGGTCCGAACCGTGACGAATGTAACCGGAGATGCCACCGTTTCTCTCATGGTGGCCAAGAGCCTCGGTGAGTTGGGTGAACCTCACGTGCGCAACGTGGACGATTTTTATAAAAAGGAACAAGAATAAAATATACATGGAAACACTAGGAATCGGATCACGTGTACATCATCCTGCCTACGGAGATGGTGCTGTGATCAAAGTACACAAAGCAGCGTATGAAGTTTGCTTTATGAAATTTGGAATCAAGCAGGTAGGTAAGACGTACGATCAATGGGAAATAATCGAAGCCATACCTGCTGAGGAGGCAGTCTCTTTCAATGAGGCAGAACAGGCTTTAATTAAAATATTAAACGCTTATTCTGACATCTCACAACCCATTGACCTGGGAGATAAGTGGACGGATGGTATGATGATCCTACAACCGGGAGAGGATGGCCTTAAATCGAAGGAAATACCCATCGATACCTTTTTCCATAAGATTGTGATGGTTCGCGATAGACTGCGTGTGATGGAGCAACGTATCAATAGCAGCAATCTGACCGACGAAGAAAAAGTAAATTTACAACAATACATCACCCGAATTTACGGTAGCCTCACCACATTTAATGTCCTGTTTAAATACAAAGAGGACCAATTCAGAGGCGAAAAAGGAGGGTGAAATTGATCATCTAACTAACATCTCAGCCATGCGGTTTGTCTCAAGAATACTAACACTCTTATTGGTCAGTCAACTCTTCTTTGGTTGCTCGGATGTCACTAATGAGTTATGGATAGATGACGATGGTAGTGGAAGATTGGAGATATCGGTCGACCTGGCATCTTTTCTTCCCCAGGATCTGCAGGACTCCGTTTTACCTTCGGATTCCTCTGATACAGGTACTGATGAGATGGAAGCCCTCTTCAGTCTCCTGATCAAGGATGGAGTAGTTCAGCAAATCGATACAGTGATCTCCTTGCGTGACGTCCTCACCCCACCTGATTCGGTGGAGGTTAGTGCAAAGGCTGAAAAAATGTATGAATCCATGAGTTTACACCTTTCCGGTGATTCTGTATCGGGTGTTGCTCTAGCATCCCTGCACTTAGAATTTGAAAATGAGGCAGACTTCGAAGAACTAATGGATCCTCTGCAAGGTAGTGCAACAAGAAGTGATTCATTGGATCTGGAAATAGAGAAGTTTAAGGAGGATTTTTCAATTGACATAGACCGCGGCATAATTCGTCTTCCATTTATGAAACCACCCGCCAACCTGCCCAATGATACACCTGATGAATTTAGTCAGGGACTTGAAAGTATGCAGGGAGATGATGAGGAATCCAAGCAAATGCGTGCCATGCTGGAAGAATTGATGGGATCGATCGTTACCAAGGTCCATTTACCAGGTAAGGTGGAATTTAGTAATGACCCAAACGCGATCATTGAAGGCAAAACAATAATATTCAATCGCCCAATTCTGTCACTTATGGTCGGATCCGAAAACCAGCCAGCGCGCTTAATTAAATTCCAAAAATAGGCTCTAATTTCATGGCTATTTGCATCCGGCCTATGAATAGGAACGTTTGCAGCTAGTGTTATCATTATTAAGTAAGCATACTTAAGGTGAAGTCATTTTGTATTTTAGCAAGGCGTCAAAAGCGAAGTGTAGCAGAGCTCCATGAGCTTTCTATAACGCCGAAAAAATGTAAAAGGACGAATCTTGGAGTGTGCTAATTTAGTAATTGTAACAATAGTTTACCTATTGATTTCAAAGCTAACAGGAATGGCAATAGTTGATTCAAATGCCTTTCCATCATGCATGGCAGGCAGCCATCCTTCAACTAATCTCACAACTCGCAATGCTTCCTGATCCAGGTCTTGATGAATACCTTTAAGCAATGTTACTTTCCCTGTTTTCCCACTCGATTCTACTACTACATTTACTATTACTTTGCCACTGACACCCTCCTTTAATGCGCTCATAGGATATTTAATATTATTGGCTATAAATTCTAGCAAACTGTGGTCGCCATAGATATATCCTGCTACGCGATCCTGGATCTGATACTCCTTGCCTGTCACGGTTTTAAAAATTGTTTCGACATCCGAAGAGAGCAAGACTTCGGAATACACGGTGGAGTCTAATTCAAACTGCTCAGTCCGATCCAATTTTGTACGATTTTCATCTGGAAACTTCTCTAAGACTTCGCTAGACAACTTACCGTAATAAT
>JAUILM010000703.1 GCA_030432855.1 Bacteroidia bacterium | reverse complement strand
CTCACTTCCGAAAGATTGCCCGCATAGGTGATGACTAGATCCCTACTTTGGTTTGAGCTGAAATTGTGTTCGCCATCGTATCCATTAGTAATGACAGAAATCTTGTTGTCATTCAAATGGAAGTCACTCACTAATGTATTCTTGAAGCCCTGACAGGTCGTGATAAGGTGATCGGCTCCAGCCAGCACTCCTCTTTCCATACGATGATCCAGTGATCTTGTAATCGAGGAACGTGATCTATCCTGATAAAAGACAATACTACTCCAGGGGTCCCTAAAGTCCGCTATCCATCGTATTCCGGTACTATCTGCGACCTTTTTTGCCACGACCTGGACAGTGTGTGGTGGCGAGCACGAGTAGATTACATCGATTTCTTCACTTCTGATCACTTTTTTAGCGGCCTTCACTGCATATGGGAGCCATCCGATACGTGCATCAGGTATGAATAGGTTTAGGCGAATCCATCGCATCACATTTTCGAGAAGAGATCCCTTTTTGTTGCTCAGTATGTACGTGTCGATCTTGTGATCTTTCTTCTTGCCAGTGAGACGTTTATACCACTGGAAGGGCTCAAGCGTTTTGGTTTTAATGACACTTACTGAGTCTGGGATCAATTTTTCCAGACCGGGATCTAAAGCAGGATACTCGCCATTTTTGACAGTCAGCACGATCGGATCCCACCCATAGTCGGGCAGATTTCGCACGAAATGCAGCACTCTCTGTACACCGGGGCCTCCTGAAGGAGGCCAATAATATGTGATGATGAGTACTTTTTTCTTCATTGCATAGTACGTAGACCAGAAGAGTAATACTCCAGATGCTACTTCTTCGTACGTTTCGTTTTCTTTCTTTTTGACGCAGTTCGCTTGGGTTCTGGTGCTTTTTCTTCCACTGGTTCTGGCATAGGGGCTGGGCCCTCCTGTTGATAGCGTCGATACGCAAAGAATCCAAGTAAACCAATGCCGAAGATCTGAATCAGTGAAGAGATCAGATTTACCGTTTCACCCGTATGGTATGATTGCGGCTTAAATATAAATTCGATTTTATGGCTTCCGGAAGGTATCCGCATCGCTCTTAGACAGTAATTGGCGCGAATGTGATCTACCGGGTTGCCGTCAATGTAAGCTTGCCATCCCTTGTTGGGTCCGTACCAGATCTCCGAAAATACTACCAATTGTTCGGATGATGCATTGAAGTCGTAAGTAAGATGATCGGGTTCATAGTTGGATAGTGTGATTTGTCCTGCTGCATCTTTTTGCGGATCCCAACTCCCTATATAGTTGTTGAATTCCTGATCAAGAATCACAGCGGTACTTGATGGATTGAAATTACTCAGTGCGTTAATTTCTTCATGTGGTGTGGCTACCTTCTGCACATTGTCTACAAACCAAGCATTCCCCAGCGCACCATTATTCAATTGGTATTGCGCCTGGTTATTAGCCCCTGGTTGAATTATATACTTGGTGTTAAGCATGTTTAGCACCTGCTGATTTCCTTTCGTCAGATGATATTCGATCATATCAGCATATCGCTGCAATTTAGCGGGATGATAGCCACCCACGTTATTGTGGAAATTGGATGGTAAGGGTGAATTGAATGTATTTACTGACACATCAAAAACCCGGTAATATTCACGACCCTGTTCCTGGCTCATGATGGCCTGATCCACTGGACGGGGCTGAAAGTTAGACTGATATGTACTGTTGCTGACAAAATCGCTATGAGCCAGGTATCTCCAGCTTACTCCGGCCAGGTCAATGATGGCAAGTAGTCCAATACCAGCATATAGTATTGTTTTATTGACCTTATCTTTTGCGTATAACCATAGTAACGCTGCGGAAAGAGCCACCAAAGCAAATGTTCTGAAACTGTCCTTGAGCATCATGGACTTGCGATCGCTAATCAGTAAAGAGAGGTCAAGGCTCTGAGCATACTGCGCATCTGAGGGACCCGAGAATGAAAGTACGGAACCACCCAGAATTAGGAAAAATAAGGCAATGCCACCACAAATTCCGGCGGACCATTTGAGACTGCGCATGAAATCGGACGATATCTCAGTTTTCTTGGTACGACGGCTTTTTGCAGACACTCCCTCTTTTTCATTGACCAGTTTATTGATTGCTAATGCTCCCAGGATGGGAATGAAAAATACAGCAACGCTAAGTATCGATTGCGGTGTCCTGAACTTGTTATAGACGGGAAAATAGTCAAAGAAAAGTTTGTTAATAAGGGCGAAGTGTTTTCCCATACTGAGAATGGCCAGCATGAGCATACTGATGCCCAACCACCACTTGACGGACCCTTTGGTGTAAAACATTCCAAAAACAAAGAGAAATATAAATACTGCACCTAGATATAGACTTCCTTCAGTAAAAGGTAGTTCACCCCAGTAAAGAGGGGCCGCCTCCAGTCGGTAACGTTGCGCCATTTCACTATTACGTGACACCTTTTCACTGGTCGACCCACCCACCAGTCCTGGTATGTAGGATGCGATGACATCAAGAAATCCGTTGCTCCACTGCATGGCATAGTCCCAATCCAGACCTTCTACCTGACTACTGCTGGTAGCTTGGGAGCTTTGAGTATTTCCACTCGTGAGGATAGCCTTTCCCCGCATTGAGGACTCGTTATATTCGTATATGGAGATTAGTTTCGATGCTGATGCACCTACGGCGAGGATAGCACATATAGCCGTCACACCGATGGGCTTGAGTAGCTTTGCCAGTTCACCTGTCTTGTAGAGGTTAATTGCCTTTACAACCATGTAGACCAGATAGACCATGAAAATGTAATAGGTCATCTGAGGGTGACGACTGAAAGCACTTAAAGTGAGACCCAGACAGAGCAAAATACCACCTGCCAAAAGCTTGTATTTATCAAATAGATAATAAACCCCTGCTATAATCAAGGGTGTAAATGCAAGCGTCCGAATCTTACTACGATGACCCACTTCCCAGAGGACAATGTTGTTAGTGGATAGACCTACAGCTATCGAGAGAAGAATGCTAAGCAAGGGATGGATACCCATCAGCACAAACATAATATACGTTAGTAGCATCAAGGCTATGTATATACCGATTGGATCTCCAAAACCCAGTTTAAGCACCTTATATGCACTCCAGATTAAATTGTTGTTAGCTGGCGCTTCAAGCAATCTGGGCATTCCGCTAAACTGGCCCCCCGTCCACATATAGGTTTTGTTGTTCAACTCCTCATAATGACGTACCTCTGCACTTTGTCCCTGTGCAGAGATGAGGTCAGTCTGTTGAAGTTTCTTGCCTTGCAGTTGCGGGAAGAAATAGATGGCATTCGCCAGTATGATGATAATAACAGCAGCTATATGATAGTAGAGTCTATTTTTTGAAGGAAGAATAGCCCCCAAAAAACCTTGCTTCTTAGCCATAGTCCAAGATTTGGTAAATGTGCGATGAAGATAGATATATTTTTATTCTAATACGAAAGTGCCTGATCAAGGAATCAAGCCATTTCAAATACACCGGATAGAACGTTCTTTTCTCTGGATCTCTTATAGGAATGCCGGATTAAATAGCATTACTTTCTCGACAATCGGCCAAGTGGTCTGAAGGAGGTGAAAATCCCAACCGCC
>JAUILM010000702.1 GCA_030432855.1 Bacteroidia bacterium | reverse complement strand
GTAGTACCTGTTTTTCCTCCTACCTCAGATTGGAGCTCATGCGAGCCTCCACGGCCTTCTAAGGCCCTTTTGAGCATGTCTACCATCACATAATTAGCATCAGCTTGTAGTGCTCTTTCCTCCTGTTGTACGGAGCGATAAATAAGCTTCCCGTTTTTGTCTTCTATTTGTTTGATAAATGTAGGCTTGATATAGACACCATCATTGGCAAATGCCGCATAGGCACCCGTCATTTCATACAGCGAAATATCTGCTGAACCCAGGCATAAAGATGGTACACTGGGTAATTTTTCAATAGATACACCCATGTTGCTAGCCAAAGATCGCACAGGAGTGACATCACCGATTTGCTTCATCAGGTAGACAGAGATTGTGTTTTTAGATTCACGTAATGCCTGATACAGGGTAATGGGTTCAGATGTATATTCTCCATCAGAGTTCTTAGGTGACCAATCTTCGGGAATCACAAAATTACTCTCTCCCTTACTGATGGTATACTGAACGTCATAGATTTTAGAACAGGGTGAAATACCCTGCATAGCAATAGCTGTACCATATACAAAGGGTTTAAAGGTAGACCCCACCTGCCGATTAGTATAGATATGATCCTGCTGAAAGTACCGGAGATTGATACCACCTACCCAGGCTTTGATGTGTCCTGTCTGAGGTTCTATAGCCAGAATTCCGGTCTGGAGGTGTTTACGATGATACTTGATGGAATCCATGGGTGTCATGGTAGTATCCTTCTCAAAGTCATTATTTTCATAAGTAAATACCCGCATTTTGACCTTGGTATCAAACGCCTGATCTACCTCCTTGTTGAAAGATTTCCACTTTGAAAGCAACTCACTTCCCAGGTCACTCTTCAGTACATCACGGTATAGATCCCGTTGTCGTTTTGAAATAACTTTCCGACTGTATAGCCCTGAAATGTGACCTGACTCTTTTTCCTCATCCTCCATCCGCAGTAGATCCGCATCGGTAAACTCATGATCGAAATGCTCATTAAAGGACTTTAATGCCGGAGTCAGAATCTTGTCTCTCATCGATTGATATCGATCTGAGTTCCTGAGCTGAGCACGGAGATTCGCCATTTTTATATCTACAATACTATTGTCCTCATCATAAGTCCAGGGATCTGGCCTGACGATACTCCAGTGATAGAAGAATCGCTTTTGCAAGCTCTTCATATGCTTGATCATGGATGCCTCTGCATGTTTCTGTACATTTTGATCTATGGTCGTATAGATTCTCAGGCCATCACGGTCGATGTTATATTGTGTGCCGTCCGGTTTCAGACATTCTTCGCGGGCCAGTATGTCTCTGAGTTCTTTCCGCATTTCCATCCGGAAGTAGGGGGCAATACCTGTGTTGTGCGAGGCCTTCTTGAAGTTAGACATGTCGATGGGTAATACCCGAACGGAGTCATAAGTGGACTCAGTAATGTAATCCTGGTTGAGCATTTGCTTTAAGACGACTTCCCTTCTTTGTTTCACCAGCTCCGGACGACGCATTGGGTTGTAATAAGAGGAGTTTTTCAGCATCCCAATCAGCATGGCAGCTTCTTCGAGACTTAGGTCCTCTTGATTTTTTCCAAAATAGGTCTCTGCCCCAGCCTGTATACCATAAGACAGATAGAGGAAATTGTATGTATTTAAATACATAGCAATGATCTCTTCCTTGGTGTATCTGCGTTCTAGTTTTACGGCTACTATCCACTCCTTAAACTTGGCCATCATCAATGTGTAGGCACGGCTTAACTTTCCCATATTGGCCATGCTGGGTCTATCGAATAGTAATTTGGCCAGCTGTTGCGTAATGGTACTACCTCCACCAGAGGTGCCTTTTTGCAGAATTAGCGACTTTACTACGACGCGACCCAACGCCGGAAAGTCAATACCTGAGTGTTTATAAAATCGTTCATCTTCCGTAGCAATAAGGGCATTGACCAGATGTGGGTTTATCTCTTCATAATCGATCGGTACACGGTTTTCAATGGCATATCTTCCAATGACTGTCATATCATCCGTATACACTTCAGAGGCCACGTCCTGCTTTGGATTTTCGATCTGCTCAAACGTCGGCAGATCCTGGAATGATATTGCCACAAACAATAATACTATCGCAAGTACACCTCCAATGGATAATCGCCATAGCCACTTGACGATACGCTGCTGCTGATTTTGCGATAAATTGATTGCCATATTCAAATATTATTATTTTTTCTAATACCTAAGATACTAGTTTTAAATTTTCTATATATGTATTTGATGTGAGTCTTCAGTACAAGCTTACTAACTCAGGCTGTTGTAATAGTTTATACTTTCTTTGATTAGTTGAGCGTCTGCCTGACAGTTTTCCCGTGCTTTACCGATTGATTCGAGTAGAGTAAAATTGATCTCGTCTCCCCGATTCTTCTTGTCATGACGCATCTTTACAATAAAGTCGTCATACAGCCCCTCCTGCAGGCTAGGGCTACCGTACAGACCTATTAAGTAATTGCCAATTGCTTTCAAATCTTGATCACTGATCATTTTCTTTTGATTTGAGATGTATGATTCAGCGATCATTCCGATGGCTACAGCCTCACCATGTAGTAAGGGATGTGCGGACTCCAACATAACGCTTTCTACACCGTGCCCTATTGTATGGCCAAAGTTTAAAATCTTTCGACGTCCTCTTTCAAAGGGATCACTATCTACTACATCCTTCTTCACCAGGATTGAATCTTCCACGATTTTTTGCCACGAAACGGATTTTAAATCACCACAAGCCTGGGCATCCTTCCATAGATCTTCATCAGCGATCAGGCCATGTTTGATGATTTCAGCAAAACCACTTCTTAGCTCTACATAAGGTAGTGTGTCTAAGTATACAGTGTCGACAAACACAGCTTCGGGATTCTTAAATAATCCCACAGAGTTCTTAAGTCCATGATAATCGATGCCCAATTTTCCCCCGATACTGGCATCAACCTGAGATAGCAACGTGGTGGGAACCTGTACAAATCGCATACCTCGCATATAGGTACTGGCACAAAATCCACCCATATCACCGATTACACCACCACCGAGATTGATGAGGAGAGAATTTCTGTCCAGCTTTAGGGTGAAAAGTTGATCCCAAATAGACTGGGCGACTTCGAGGTTCTTAAATTTTTCTCCGGCAGGAATTGTAATGACACCGTCTGTAGCAATTTCCTTTATAATTGGAAGACAATGAACCGAAGTATTATCATCCACCAGCACTACTATCTTGCTGGGTCTGTTTCGATCCAGAAATGAAGCAATGGCGGACTGACTATCTCCGAGGTAGATATTGTAGTCCTGTACTGGAATTTCTTTGCTCTTTGTCATAATATGGTCTTGCTATCCGTTTTTTTGGGAAGTTTGAATAAATCGTGAGAAGAACTTGTGCAGGGAAAATATACTTAGGAATAAAAAATATCCCTGTGCTTCATTGAATACACGTATTTTTGCGCGTCAAAGTTAGAAACCTAAATTTAAATTATCAGTAAAGTAAAACATCAAAAGCTATTGAGTGAGATCGTACTGAGGGTAGAGCATGTAGATCCCATCGATCTTTTTGGACAGAATAATGTACGTCT
>JAUILM010000701.1 GCA_030432855.1 Bacteroidia bacterium | reverse complement strand
TGAAGGTGATGCAGTTGGGCATGCAACGTATTCATCCAATGGTGGAAGACAGATATGAAAAGCCTCTACCGTCATCTGTTCACAGTTACCTGTTGGAAAGTGGCATCAGTACTTTGACGAACCCACCATCGCCGATGCAATCCTAGACCGCATCATCCCCCAAGCCCATCGCCTAGAATTAAAAGGCAAAAGCTTAAGATCAAAATCTAAACATGTATCTTAACACTTGCAAAACGTATGTTATCCACCGGGGGGTCAAACCTCCGGAATGAGGGGGTCAAAGCTTCCGGAATATGCACATCAGGTACGTGACCAGCAATAATTCTTAATAATAGAACCCTATGATTAAAAAGCTTTATTTCATTGTAATCTATTTCTTAGGAATGACAATTGCTGCTGGTATATTTAATGGCATAATTCGTTTCCAGCTGGGATCTAAGATTATCAGACTGAGTTCATTTTTTGATTGGTTTTTGGTGATGAATATGATTTCTCTTCTAGGTTCTGTTCTAGTGCTTAAGTATTATCACCATAAAAAGTATTGGTCTACACTTACCACTGGGTCCATTACGACACTGGCCAGCTTTTGCACCGCTGTCATCTTTTATACAATGTATGCATCAGTGCAGTTGCTGAGCTATTATATACCATCTCTTATTTTTACTACGGGTGCCGGTATTATATATGGCTTTAGCCTTATATTTTCCATCTCAGGACGACGACCTTGGTTACGGATCGCAGGCGTATTTACATTCATGCTTAATGCCGTATTGCTGTCGACAACTATCTGGTGGATGACTTCACTTGAAATTCGGATGAATGGCACGATCGAGAAGATTAATCAATGGACTTATCTAGCCATCAGTCTTGTCCCCGCTCTGATTATCATAAATATGCTGAGTGAGCTCAGGAGCATAAAGTCGAAGGAACGGTTTACATCCATGCAAGAATATATAGGAAACGGATTGTTGATTGTGGGAGCAATTACTTTTGTATTAGCACTTTTTTATGGTGGAATGATGATAAGTGAAAAGACATCATTTATCAATAAACTACGAACGGAAGAATTTTACGAAAAACGAAATTATGATTTAGCACAGGGGTTAGCCCGTCTTTTTGAACCCCGAATATTTGTTGGCGGTGAAGGAGATACGCTGCCTTATCGATTGCTAATTCCACACGATTATGATCCTGGAAAAAAGTATCCTTTGATGGTTTGCCTCCATCATGGGGGTGTTCATGGCAACGATAACATAAGGCAGCTTTCATCTCAGCCAGCTCCTTTTCTATCAAGAGATTTCAACAGAACTAAATATTCGGCATTTCTTTTTGTACCACAATGCCCTAAAGGTTCAACCTTTGGAAGAAGATCTTATTACCCTTCCATAGATTCATTGGTTTTTGAGGCCATCAATGCATTGGAAAGGGAGTTTAATATTGACGAAAGAAGGCGTTACGTGGCAGGACTATCAGGAGGTGGATTTGGTACATGGCATTTCATTAGTGCTCATCCTGAAATGTTCGCTGCTGCAATACCAATGAGTGGAGGAGGTGATCCCAAGTTTGCTCCGAACCTTACCGATGTAGCAATTTGGGCTTTTCATGGTAAAAAGGATATACCAGTCCCTGTGAGATTATCGCGCGACATGATTGAGGCCATCAAAAAGGCAGGTGGAAATCCGCGATATACTGAGTTTCCCAACGATGGTCATGGCATCTGGACACAGGTTAAATATACGCCGGGATTGTGGGACTGGCTTTTTGAACAGAAACGAGACAAGCAAGAAAGAATACAGTAATTTAGCGACCAATGAAGGAATTGCTACGGTGCAAATGGACGGTTAATAAAGCTGGTACCAAGAGCTATCAAATCATATCGGCCGCTTGTTCTTAGATTGGTTTTGTGTGGAGGAAAAGTGTATAGTCTAGCTGTATAGCAGCCTGCCAAGACGCCATATTGGCTAACTCGAATCAGAACTGGAATAATCGTATTAAGTCTGTTAAATTGAAAGTGCTAACAAGAAGTTGATAGGCTTTAGATTGCTAACCAATATAGACGCTTGTAGTCAGGACACCGATGACTATATTTGGAATGTATATCACGGGAATGTACTTTTAGGATCCTTCGATGAAAGGAAGTTTATGAAGAAGCAAGGATATCAAAAATTAACACCACCAGAAGTGACGCGAAGAAGTGTAAACCATCTGCCTTATAATACATTATGAACAACCATTAAGCAATGATAAAATTCTTTAGAAAAATTCGTCAAAAATTATTGAATGAAAATAAATTCAGTAAGTATCTCATCTATGCTATTGGAGAAATAATTTTAGTCGTGATAGGTATCCTTATAGCTTTACAGATAAATAATTCGAATGAGATTAGAAAGAGCCGAAAGAAAGAAATAAGCTATCTTCAAAACATAAAGGAAGACCTAAATATAAACTCTGGAAAAATTAATTCCTTAATCGAGAGACGAGACAAACGAACAGAAATTGCACATAAGCTTATAGGACACATCGAAGGTGAGCCAGTACTTGATTGGCACAAATTTAATTTAGAAATTGTTAAAATTTATACTTGGGAAAGATTCTACCAACATAATTATACTTTCCAAGAACTGATATCTTCTGGCAACCTATCGTATATTCAAAATGATTCAATCAAAACACTTTTATTTGATTTGGAATCTACTTATAAACAACTCAAAGCGGAAGAAGACCATTGGCGATTTGATTCAGAGGAGCTTGTGTTTAAACCATCCTATAATGATTTGGATATGCAACTAATCTTGAGAGATTATCGAGGAGAAAAAGGTGTTTTAAATAGCGAAGTTTTTGCAGAATTATTTGCGGATCGAAAAGTTAAGAATGGATATGTTATGGCTACAGTTGAATTTGGTATTATGAATAGCCATTTAAAGAAGATGAATCAGATTATTGAAAAGCTATTAGAGTTAATTAATGAAGAAATAACCAAAGGCTAACAATGACCTTAGTAAATAAGAATATAGAAGGACGTCAATTTGGAAATTTCTTTGATAACGGAGGATTAGCACACCTGAAAGTAGGGACACATGTATAAATTTAGCTATTTCTTTAGTAAGAATATAAAACTGAAACATGAGTAGATGGCTGAACAAAGTTGAGCTAGAAAAGAATGGGGTGAAATTGGAACCATTGTCACTCGCACATGCTGACGGATTAACCAGTGCGGTGAAGGATGGAGATCTATGGAAATTGTGGTACACATCAGCGCCTGAACCAGATCAGGTAGTAGACTTTATTGAGAAAGCTCTGGAAGAGTATGAAAATGATCAGTCCTTACCTTTCGCCATTATTGATACTCATAAGAACCAGGTGATCGGAACGTCCAGATTTATGCATGCTGATTCGGTTAATCGACGGGTTGAGATCGGAACAACATGGTATGCTAAGTCCTTTCAAAGGACTGGAGTCAATACAATATGTAAGTACCTTTTATTAGAGTATGCGTTTGAGACACTTCATTGTATCGCCGTGGAATTTAGAACGCATTGGCACAACATTCAATCAAGAACGGCTATCGCCAGGTTGGGGGCTAAACAGGACGGGGTGTTGCGAAATCATA
>JAUILM010000700.1 GCA_030432855.1 Bacteroidia bacterium | reverse complement strand
CCGTACTAAAAAGTCGGGGCCCAACCATTTCACCTGCTTTTATCAATTCACTCTGTGCAAAAACCATCTCAGTATTAGCCGATGGATCATGGCTTGTCGTAACACCATAGGCCAGGTTAGCATAATATTCCCATTGTTTTTGAGGACTCAGACCATATCGAAAGTTTCCACTATGGGCGTGTACGTCTATTATACCCGGCATCACAGTTTTTCCGGCACAGTCGATGATATTGGCATCAGAAGGAATATTAATGGAGGTGCCAATTGCCGAAATTATATTATTCTCTACCAGCACAGTACCATTCTCTATAACCTGATCACCTTCCATGGTAATCACCTTTGCATTCGTAAAAGCTATTTTCCCCGCAGGCTTATCTGCCGGCACCGTCAGATTAACTGAAAGGCCAACAGTATCTAGAGGTGGAAGGGAATCCCTGTCCTCCATGAATTTAAATCGGTCCTCAAGATTGACCGAAAAATACTTTTCGCCCAGGGTCCAGAACAGCTTATCACTATCTGAAGACCAATGCAGATTAATTCCGGCATCCTTTGCAACATTAGCCACCGGAACAATTTTAGTCTTACTTGTCAAGCCAATTTTTTGTCCCGTCATCGGATAAGGCGCTATATAGACTTTGTACAACTCTATCCAGGCAACCCATTTATTATCCGGGCTTATGCAATAGCGCTGAGCCAATTTACCCTCAAAGTGCTCTTTTTTATCCTTTCCATCCAGATTGACACTTACCATCTTCTTAGTAAGGCTGCCAAAAAGGTATCCTCCTTCCTGACAGAAAATTCGATCACCCCCGGCATTAAATACAGGATATTCTCCCTGGGGAATTATTAATTTTTGCTCTTCGCCATCCGTAGAGATTGTGTAAATACCCGGATCCTGACAATGCAAATATCCCTGATGATTATTTCCTCCATCTTTGCGATATACAATCATCGATCCATCGGGTGAATAGGTGGGCGTACGATAAATACCCGGTGCATCCAATAGTGTTCTCTCCTCCAGACTTGAAAGATCGATGATTTTTATTTTTCCAAGATCTTCATCATTCCATGTCACATATACGATTTTTGAGCCATCGGGTGAGAAGGAAGGCTCAAATTCAAAATCTGTATTTTTTGTAAGTCGAACTGGCTTGCCATCTGGTAAAATTTTCTTCCACAGATATCCGACCGCATTAAAGAGGATGTATGAGGCATCAGGTGCTGTGATGCAATGTCGAATCACTTTTACATCGACCGAATCCTCATAAGCGTTATTTTTCACCTTTATTGCAGGAGCAAGTTTAGTGTTCACCTCCACCTCAAAAGGAATGACGATTGATGTACCATCAACCGCATCTACCCGATGAATTTTGCCCAATCCATGAATGATTATATGCTTGCTGTCAGGTGTCCAGTCAAATCCGGGATATACTCCGTGTATGGCCCAGGCCTCCTGCTGATCTTTGCTTAGTCCGTCAAACAGCTCATGAATAGCACCTGTCTCAAGATCAAAAATACAGAGCACGGTATTCGTCCTGATCCGTTTAATAAATGCCAGTTTCTTTCCATCTGGAGATGCCTCTGGTCGAAATGCACCGCCGGGTCCGGATATCAGTGTACGAGTTTTTCCCTCATGACGATCATATCGCTTGATTACATAAATCTGGCTGTTAGGATCCTTATTATATTGGAAACTACCACCTGGGTATACGTCCTCACTATAATACAGGTACCTTCCATCGGGAGAAATAGATGGCTCATTGACGTCCTGCTGATCATTTTTCCGCTTGGTAATTTGTACACCACTACCTCCTGTTCGGTGATACATCCACATCTCTCCGGCTCCTAATGATCGGCCGGATGTAAAATGTTTTCGGGCTACGATATATTCACCATCCGGTGTCCATACTCCATTATTCAAAAGACGAAAATCCTCCTTCGTAATTTGCTTTGCATCGCTACCATCCGCCATCATGATCCAGCAGTTATCTCCTCCTCCTGCATCACTCGTAAATAGAATCTTCTCACCATCAGGACTAAAACGGGGTTGAATCTCCCACGCCAAACCTGTGCGTATAGGGGTGGCCTTGCCGCCAGAGACAGGCATACTGTAGATATCCCCAAGCATATCAAAGACAATAGTTTCTCCATCAGGACTTACATCCAAATCCATCCAGGTGCCTTCGTCTGTACTGAAGGATATATTCTTGTATTCAATGGTGGTGTCCGGATTGCTGACGTTCCATTTCTCCTTTTTAGACTGTCCATAGCTACTCTGAGCAACTACAAACAAAAGCAATGAACCGAGAGCGAATTTGAAATGAAGCATGAATAAGTACGTTTTGACCTGCAATTTACCATTTATCATGCTTTACAGGACTGGCTGTGGTCAACTACAAAACCTCCATTTGATATGGTGAAAGAGTTTTCTATACAAAGGAGATAGATTTTGTAGAGAAATTTCAGAAGAGCTTCAGGACACTCTCCTTTCTGTTTCTCGAGACCGGAACATGCTTACCATTGCTCATGACGAGGTACCCTCCTTCATGTCTAGCATATTCTTTGATGTGCTCGGTATTTACCAAAAATGACTGATGAGTCCTAAAGAAATTATGTGGTACCAACAATTCTTCAAATTCCTTTAAGGTTTTTGAGATCAGTTTCTTTCTATCCCCGATATAAACCATGGTATAGTTACTATCAGACTCACAAAACACAATGTCCTTGCTATCAACCAATTCGATGCTCTCTTTAGTAGATAAAGCAATCTTTTGGCTGGAACTAGAATTACGAAGAGTATCGAAGAGCACTTCGAGTTGACCGGGACTAATCGACTGGAATTTCTTCTCATGGCATTTAAGTACGGCTGCCTTAAGTTCTTCGATTTCAACCGGTTTGAGTAAATAATCGAGCGCACTAAATTTGATCGCCTTTATACCATATTCGTCATAGGCAGTCGTGAATATCACATCAAAATTTATCTTTCTGACTTGATGCAGGAGATCAAAACCGGATAGAAGGGGCATTTCGATATCCAAAAACAGCAGGTCAATGGCATTACTATTAATATATTTCAGACCTTCGATTGGTGAACTGAAAGAAGCTACAACATCTACTGCCTCACAGTAATTATTGATTTTCCATTCCAGAGTTTCAATGGAATGCTCCTCATCATCAATTATTAGTGCTTTTATCATTTTCAAAAGATACAGATTTTGATCCTAAAAGAACCTCACAACTTAACCAGGATGCCTACAATCTAGAGATAAGCTCCTATTTGGAATCTTTACTTGAGTATTTGGAATACGTTAATGAGTAAAGGGGAACATTTATTGATTATTTCGTTGTTAGCTATTTACTGGGAGATTGATTTGCACTCGTGTTCCCGAAGTTCCGTATTCTTCCACAGCCAGATCTTCAATATGAATGGATGCTGCACCCTCGACTTCATGATTTATAATATCCAATCTACTTCTGGTGATTGACATACCCATAGACTTTCGGTGTCGGTTTGATCTGGCCTTAATCGCTGCAGAAGCTTTTCTACCAATCCCATTGTCTTCAATGGTGCAGATCAGTTTTTCATCCTGGATCTTAACGACTATTTTTATGATAC
>JAUILM010000014.1 GCA_030432855.1 Bacteroidia bacterium | reverse complement strand
GGTTTGTTTTGCATTTCTGAGTCTTCATCTTGGTCGGCAATGTAGCGCGTATCCCAGTGTGCAGCTATTACGATACGCTTTTGTATACTGGGATTTATCTTCCCGATAATATTGGTTGCGTCAAAGACCTCACCCGTGTGCAGGTTTGCTTTAAAATCCTGTTCAGACACATCAACACCATAAGAAGTCAACTTTTGTACAATCCAGTTTTTACAAGCCTCATGCCCCTCACTTCCCAGGTTTCGTGGTCCAAAACTCACCTGTGTCGCAATAAATTGGTAGGCGGAGTCCCGGTTGAATGCAGGGATTGTGACATTGGGTACCACTTCAGTTGTCGTGCCATCAGGAAGTCCTGAAGGTGTATCTGACTTGCATGAAATCATGAAGGCAACTATCATTATAAGGTAGAAAAGCCTAATACTGACCATTGGGATGTATAAAAAGGTCTTCATATTTTACTCCATGTTGTGCCGTCTTTTCCATCTTTTAGTTGAAGCGAAAGCTCCGACAAAGTGTCTCTGATCTTATCGGCTGTATTCCAATCTTTATTACTCCGGGCTTCCTTTCTCAAATCGATAATCAATTGCATGAGTCCATCGACTACATTAGAATCCCCTTCAGAACTTTCATCTTTTAGACCAAAGATGTCAAAGAGAAACGCACTGTAAGTTTCTTTTAGTTTATCAATGGTCTCGGCCTGTACATCAGCCAGCTTAAGCTGTCCACCCTTGAGTCCATTGATTTTTGTGACCAATTCAAACAACCTTGCCAGGGCCTTCGGGGTGTTGAAGTCATCTGACATATCTTCGTAAGTACTTTCAATTAGGCTCACAATTTCCTGATCGAGTGCACTGGCGTTTCCTGTATTGGATCCTGACAGTGAGTCAAGCGTATGATAGCCTTCCATCAGTCGGCGATAACCTTTCTCAGCAGCTAGTAATGCATCATCTGTCAGATCCAAAGTACTACGATAATGGGCCTGAAGCATGAAGAATCGTACTACCATGGGATCATACCCCTTGGTGAGATGATCACTTTCTCCGGTAAACAATTGACCTGGTGTCACCGAATTGCCATCACTCTTGGACATTTTCTTACCATTTAGTAATAGCATATTGGTGTGCAGCCAATATTTGGCCGGGGACTCTTTACATGCACCGAGGTTTTGGGCACATTCATTTTCATGGTGAGGAAATTTGAGATCTGTACCCCCACCGTGAATATCAAAATGTGGCCCCAGATATTTCGTACTCATTGCAGAGCACTCCAGGTGCCAACCCGGAAATCCAACTGACCAGGGGGATGGCCAACGCATCAGATGTCTCTCGTCCGCCTGGATCCATAGTGCAAAATCAGACGGGTTATTTTTTTCGTCCTGGCCTTTAAGATTGTCACGGGATTCCTGGAGGAGATCCTCTACGACACGTCCTGATAGTTTTCCGTACGGGTTGCCATCCGCAATAAATTTTGGCGTATCGAAATAGACGGAGCCATTCTTAATGTAGGCATAGCCGTTGTCCAGTATTTTCTGGATCATGTCGATCTGCTCGATGATATGTCCAGTTGCCCGGGGCTCGATACTGGGTGGCTTATTATTGAAGACACTCATCATTTCATGGAATCCATTAGCATACTTTTGTACCACTTCCATGGGTTCGAGTTTATCCAGTCGTGCCTTTTTGGATATCTTGTCTTCGCCTCCTACATCTACATCTCCTTCTAAATGGCCTACATCGGTAATGTTGCGAACGTACCGGACCTTATAGCCCAGGTGTAGCAAATACCGATAGATGATGTCAAAGCTGGTGAAAGTTCTGCAATTGCCAAGGTGTACATCACTGTATACAGTGGGTCCACAGACATAAAGTCCAATATGACCCTCCTCTAGTGGTTCAAATAATTCACGTTGTCTTGAGAGGCTGTTGTATACGTAAAGTGGTCGCATTTAATTTTTTAGTTTGATGTAGCTAAGCAGAGGAAAGTGATCTGAAATCTTTGTCTTCAGGATCTGGTGGCTCTGACTCTCAAAATGATTGTCTGCAAAAATATAATCTATTTTCAATCCCGGAAGCTCTCCCGCGTAGGTTGTGCCGATGCCTAACCCAGTCGTTCGAAACTGGTCCTGGAGCAATGATTTGAATTGTTGATATGTATATGAAAATGGGGTGTCATTCAGATCCCCGGCCAGTATCACGGGATGTCCCGTTGACTTTACATGAGACAGAATCTTCTGCACCTGCTTATTGCGTTCGATGGTAGCGCGCTTATAGTTTCCTACCATGTGTCTGATCTTGGTGATCGCCTGAACCTTATCGGTATTGATATTTTCGATGATAGTTTCAGCATCTCTGGACACCTGATTACTATGTAGATGTACATTATATATTCTCACTTCACTGCCATCTACATCCAGATCTACCCAGATACAGCCGTTCACGGTCTGGTTGAATTGGAGATTTCCCTGCCTTATGATGGGAAATTGGGAGAGGATCACTTTACCTCGATGAGCGTAAATGTTCGGGAGATCAATGTGTTTTCTCAATTCTTCGATCCTGTCGGATGATATCTCTTGAAGACAGAAAACCTGAATTGGATCCATCGGTTTAATGGCTTCCGCAAACTTTTCCAGGTGGTTACTACGATTGTAACTCTCGCTGTTGAAGGTACAAATGGACAGCGTGGGATTTGAAACCTCCTGATCAAAGTGCCAGCCGATAAAGCGGCTGATCTGCCCCAAACCGAGAAGGATTGTCAGTGCCGAAAGTAGAATCCATTTTTTTCGCAAGGTACCCCAAAACAAAATGAACACCAGGTTCAGTGCTAGCAACCAGGGCATAAAGAGTCCGGCAACTTGTGGAAGCGACATCGAAGAAGGATCAATATATGAAGCCATGTATCCCAGGCAGGTAGCAAGGATAAGACATATATTGAGAAATAGAATGAGCCTGATGAGCACTTTCATTTAATCGGAGCTGGCATTATTGAGAAATTCCTTCTCTTCTCTGCTAAGGCTATCATAACCTGACGCCTTTATTTTGTCCAGAATTATGTCGACACGATCTTGAATCTCAGCCTTGGAAAGCGTCTCCGTGTTCTTTTGATAATTTTTCTTAACCACCAGGGTACGTTCCTTTGTTGTCCGGTTTTGAGGTCTACCTTCACTAAAGAATTGAATGATCTTCGACATGACATTATTTACGCCATCTGACCAATCGTTACCAACCCTTAGTTGCTGTACAAAAAACCATCCCATGAACGCACCTCCCAAGTGTGCAAAGTGTCCTCCGGTATTGACATCACCTCCCAGAGCAAACACATCCAGCAGGACGAGGAAGAATACGATATATTTCAGACGTACATCACCTATCAGGAGAAGCCGCATGTTGTAGTCGGGTGCTATCATACCGGAAGCTACTACGATGGACATCACACCAGCGGATGCACCAAGCGCATAGACTGTGCCTCCTGCACCAAATGGCATAAACTGGGCACTCATCCAGAAAACGAAACAACCCACCAGGCCCCCAAGAAGGTAGAGAGGAAAAATTTTTCGATCTCCGATCATATCACCTACAATCCTTCCAAACCAATAGAGAAACAACATATTCCAGAGAATATGCCAGAAGCTCTCATGCAGGAAAATGCTGGTAATAAAGACCCAGGGATGGGTTACATTATGAAGAATGCTGGATGATATGCTGAAAAACTCGACAAAGGTCCGGTAAAAGGGTGGGACTTCTCCCTGATTCGCCAGATTCAGGGAAAGCTTGACAAGATTGACAATAATGAAGACAGCCACATTGATGATGATCAGTCGATTCACCACATTACCCATGGTGAACTCCTTCCGTACATCTGCTAAAATCGACTGTAGCATTATAGTCTTCTTGTTTTACGCCAGTAAAATATGATCAAAGCACCACATATTGCACCTCCAATGTGTGCAAAATGCGCCACTCCGGATTGAAAGTTACTAATACCCAGAAACAATTCAAGTCCGGCATAAGCTAGAACGAAATATTTCGCCTTCATCGGTATGGGAGGAATCAAAAGCATGATTTGTTGGTTAGGAAACATCATTCCAAATCCTGCCAATAGCCCAAATATTGAACCTGATGCTCCCACCATTCCTACATTCACAGCACGTGAATAGATGTAGGGTGGAAGGTTGGCCAGTTCAAAATACATAACCGTCATATGTAATACCAACGCACCAAACCCGCAAAGCAGATAGTACATCAAGAACTTTTTAGGTCCCCAAAATGTCTCCAGAGCGGTGCCAAACATGTACAAACCAAACATATTAAAAAGGAGATGATTGAAATCTCCATGCATAAACATGTAGGTGACCAGCTGCCAGGGTCTGAATAATTCCGAACCGGGATAGTATAATGCAAGCGCATTACCATATTCTGGTGGTAAGATTTGATGTGTTAAGAAAAACAGCAGCACATTCAGGATGAGGAGCTGTTTTACCACTTCAGTTAATCTAGGCATTTGATATTATTATTGCCGGTATGCAGCGCACACCTGAAATCTTTAAAACTTTGACTGTAATTCATCCAACTCAAATGTGATGAAACACTTCTTTCCAGTTGGACTCTTGTATGGCACATTGCATGCAAATAGCTGATCTATGATTGCCTCCATTTCCATGGTCTGCAATGCTACACCTCGTTTTATACATCCGCTACGAGCCAGAGATAGAGCTAAACGTTGTTCTTTGCTCAATTCTAAATCGACATTTAACTTAAATTGTTCCAAAAACTCATCAAATAGAGACGCTTCTTCCGGTAAATTCGACAAATGGGCCGGAATGCCATGAATTATGAAAGTGTCCTTACCAAATTCCTCGATCTCAAATCCCAATGCATTAATACTGGGTAAGAGGTCTTTTATCAGTGCGGTATCCTGCGTACTGAGTGAGTAGGTTTTTGGAAAAAGCAGTCTCTGTGACGATGCTTTTTGTTGTTGAATGAGCGACAGGTTGCGTTCATAGAGTATCCTCTCATGTGCATACTGTTGATCAATCAACATAAATCCGGATTTGATCTGACTCAGTATATAGGTCAAATGCAATTGGACAGGTGCTTTCCTGTCCTGTGCTTCCGAACTTTCAATAATAGTCGCAGGTGCAACAGGTGTATTGTCCCTCTTTTCCATGCCTTCAAACATGTTTTCCCAGCCTGACGCATCTGGCCGTTGATCTCTGGAAAAACTGCTGGGGATAATAATCTTGTCCCGGGTATTATGATCAGGAACAGCAGTGCCTATATTGGCGAGTATTGGACTTTGGTCAAAATCCAGCGAAGGTGCGATATTATATTGGCTAAGAGCATGTCGAACAGCTGCCTTGACAATGTTGTAAATCAGCCGTTCATCTTCAAACTTTATTTCCTGTTTAGTAGGGTGTACATTTATATCGATTCGTTCGGGATCCATTTCCAGAGCTAACAAATAGAAGGGATACGATTTGGCAGGAATGATTTCTTCGTACGCCCCGACTACCGCATGATTGAGGTATGGACTCTTGATAAACCGACCGTTGATAAGAAAAAACTGCTCGCCCCTGCTGCGCTTAGCTGCTTCGGGTTTGCCAATAAAACCACTGATCTTGCACAAATCTGTTTCCTCCTCGATAGGCACCAATTTATCGTTCATGTTTTTACCAAAGAGATTTACCACTCTCTTTCTGAGCGTGCTGGAAGGCAAATGATAAGTCTCCACATTATTGTGAAATACCTCAAACATGATATCGGGATGGGCTATCGCTACTCTTTGGAACTCATCAATAATATGGCGAAGCTCGACAGTATTAGACTTCAGAAATTTTCTACGGGCTGGGACATTAAAAAAGAGATTTTTGACTTGAAGATTAGTACCGCCCGGGGTTTCACAGGATTCTTGTTTAATCAGATCAGATCCTTCAAGCACTATATGGGTACCCAATTCCTCACCATGTTTCTTGCTTTTCAAATCCACCTGCGCTACAGCTGCTATTGAAGCCAGGGCTTCTCCCCTAAAACCTAAAGTCCTGATTGCATTTAGATCTGCGGCGGTTCTGATTTTTGAGGTGGCATGCCTTTCGAAACTCATTCGAGCATCTGTAGTACTCATCCCGACCCCATTGTCGATCACCTGGATGAGTTGCTTGCCAGCTTCCTTTATGATAAGTTTGATATGTGTTCCTCCTGCATCGATAGCATTTTCAAGTAGCTCTTTGACCACGGAGGCTGGACGCTGTACTACCTCACCAGCGGCTATCTGATTGGCTATGCTGTCTGGAAGAAGCTGAATGATATCAGCCATATGATTATCCTTCGAATTGTTGCATGAATTCAGGCAAATATACAGTAAGCAACATGTAAGTCAGCCCAAATAAGACCACAATGATTGCTAATAATAGATAGTTAGACTTTTTAGTTGCGTTTTTACTATACGCAGAAGAGGTATACCCTCTTCTTTTGAAACTACTCGAAATTCTTGATTTGGCGAGTTCAGTGTCTGACTGCCCATCTCCCCTGGCATTGGCAATAATCTCATCCAATTTTTCCTTCTGAGGATTATAATATCGGGGTATGTAATTAAACTTTTGATGTTTCGGGGTCTTGAAAAAACTGAAAAGCGCCATTTTCTTATCCTTAAGCTGAGTAATAAAGTTAAGGTACTTTCATCAAGACGTCAAACCTCCGACATCATTAACAACAATTTAAATCTATCCCCGGATATGCGAACCGAGTATGGGATAAAAGCGTTTACTGACTTACTAGAACCTTGACCGGAAGGAATTCTAATTAACAATGTCGGTCAGACCTGTGGAATATCCGTGAGTAATTATTCGAAATGAAAGCTCGGATTAACATACCTTTGCAACTTATTTCAATCATGTACCATGAGTGATCAAATAAAACACGAATGCGGAATTGCGCTTATTCGACTCTTACAACCGTTGGAATATTACGAGCGGAAGTATGGAACCCCATTATATGGGTTAGAGAAAATGCAACTATTGTTGCAAAAGCAACGCAATCGTGGGCAGGATGGTGCGGGTATTGCAACCATCAAGATTGATCCAAAGCCAGGAACCCGGTACATAAGCCGAAAGCGAAGCAATAGTCCGCAATATCTCAAAGATCTGTTTCACCAGGTGTACAAGTATTTTGAAGATGTGGATCCTGAATTGTTGCACGATGGACCATGGCTGAAGGAGAATAAGCCATTCACAGGAGAAGTATTGCTGGGTCATTTACGATATGGTACACACGGGGCCAATAGCATAGAGACGTGCCATCCTTTCCTCCGTCAAAATAACTGGATCAACAGGAATCTGGTCCTGGCAGGTAACTTTAACCTGACCAATGTGGATGAACTTTTTCAGGAACTACTTGAGCTGGGTCAATACCCCAAGGAGGTTTCTGACACAGTAACTGTCCTTGAGAAAATAGGGCATTTTCTTGATGACGAGGTACAGAAACTATTTACCTGGTTCAAACCGGATGCCAGTGATAATCGTGAGATCAATACTCTGATTGAGGAGCATCTCAACATCCGAAAGTTGCTGTCACGAGCTACCAAAAAGTTTGATGGGGGCTATGTGATGGGAGGTATGATTGGACATGGAGATGCCTTTCTGATGCGGGACCCTAATGGCATTAGACCCGCTTATTACTATCAGGATGATGAAGTGGTGGTAGCTGCGTCAGAACGTCCAGCTATTCAAACCGCTTTCAAAATACGTCTGAAGTATGTAAAGGAGCTTGAACCCGGACATGCTTTGATCATTAAGAAGAATGGGGCTGTCTCAGTAGAACCATACATAGAGCCACGTGAAAAACAGTCTTGCTCATTTGAACGTATTTACTTTTCAAGAGGTACTGATAAGGACATCTACTTGGAACGTAAATCTCTGGGAGAAAAACTGGCAGATCAGGTACTGGAGGAAATTGACTACGATTTTGAAAACACAGTCTTTTCGTATGTGCCCAATACAGCGGAGACCGCCTTCTTTGGTTTGATGGAAGGTGTCGAGCAACGGCTAAATGGTATCAAGAAAGACAAGATCCTCAGTCTGGGAGACAATCCTGACCCAAACGAATTAAGCAAAATCCTTGCGATCAAACCAAGATTTGAGAAGATCGTGGTGAAGGATGCGAAAATGAGGACATTTATCGCAGCCAGTTCCGAACGTGGTGATCTGGTCTCGTATGTATATGATGTGACCTATGGTATTGTACGCAATAACATTGACACACTGGTGCTGGTGGATGATAGTATAGTGCGGGGGACTACCTTAAGAGATAGTATCATTACTATGGTAGACCGTCTTCATCCCAAACGTATTTTATTTGTATCCTCTGCTCCGCAGATTCGATATCCTGATTGCTATGGTATTGATATGTCAGTCATGGGTGATTTTGTGGCTTTCCAGGCCATGGTGGCCCTGTTAAAGGAGCATGGCAAGGAATATCTGCTCGAGGAAGTATATGACGAATGTAAAGCTCAGGAATTACTTCCCAAGGAGGAAGTGACCAATCGAGTAAACCGGCTTTATGATCAGTTTTCGTATGAACAAGTAAGCGACAAGATATCTGAGATCCTTACACCCAGAAAAATTGATGCTGAAGTCAAGATTATCTTCCAGACGATTGAGAATTTGCATGAAGCTATTCCAGATCATCCGGGAGACTGGTTTTTCAGCGGCAACTATCCTACTCCGGGAGGAAAGAAAGTAGTCAACAAGGCCTTTGTCAATTACATGGAAAAGAAGCTGGTCCGGGCTTATTAGACCGATACGAAAAGGCTAGAAAGGTTCGCTAGTTTTTGACGACAGTGCCCACAGGTTCTCCTATGGCTATGCGCTGTAGATTACCCTTCTTGAGTACATCAAATACCACGATGGGTAGATTGTTTTCCTTACATAAGGTAAAAGCAGTCATGTCCATGACGCGTAGGTTTCTGGAAATAACCTCGTCAAAAGATATCTCATCAAAGCGTTTAGCGTCGGGATCAATCTCGGGATCAGCAGAGTAGATGCCGTCTACACGTGTTCCCTTCAAGATGACATCTGCATTAATTTCGTTAGCCCGCAGTGCTGCTGCTGAATCTGTGGTAAAGTACGGACTGCCGGTACCTGCAGAGAAGATAAGGACCCTGCCTTTTTCAAGATGCCTTATAGCTCTTCTTCGGATATAAGGTTCGGCGATTTCCTTCATCTCAATGGCTGATATCAATCGTGTGAAAACTCCGACACTTTCCAGAGCACTTTGCAGTGCCATACCATTGATGACGGTAGCCATCATGCCCATGTAGTCCCCTTGTACACGCTCGATACCGCTATCATGTGCCTGAAGTCCCCTGAAGATGTTTCCTCCACCGATTACAATGGCAATTTCGACACCCAGGTCTCTGAGGTCTTTTATTTGATTTGCGTAGTGGGTGAGCATGGGAGGATCAATGCCATAGGATTGATTGCCCATTAATGATTCACCACTTAGTTTGAGAAGAACTCGACGGTAGAGTAATGACATGCGGTAAAAATAGGTTAAAAAAAAAGAGCGAATCAAACGATTCGCTCTTTTTTAAATGTCTTATCCAAGTGCTACATGACAAAAATCTGTGACTGTCAGATCTTTATCAACAGATTGTAAATATTGACTTACACTCATCTTATTGTCTTTGACAAATGTCTGTGCAAGTAATGTGTTTTCCTTGAAAAATTTATTGAGCTTACCCATTGCAATTTTTTCAATGATCGCTTCAGGTTTACCTTCCTGTCGAGCTTGCTCTTTTCCAATTTCTATTTCCTTGGCGATGATGGATTCATCCACGCCGTCCCTGTCCAGAGCTACTGGTTTCATAGCGGCTACCTGCATAGCTACATCCTTACCCGCGTCTTCGTAGGAGTCATCTGCCTTGTTGAGCCCTACAATGACGCCCGCTTTATATCCCATGTGAATATATGGTACTACCATTTCTGCTTCCAGACGCTCATAATTGGCGAGTTCAATTTTCTCTCCAATTTTTCCAACTTCCTCGATAACCTTTTCACCAATTGTGATGCCACCAATTTTTTGAGCAGCAAGACCTTCCACATCTTCCGGGAAACTATCAAGAGCAATGGCTGCGATCTCTTTGGTAAGCTCGATAAAGTCGTCGTTTTTGGCAACGAAGTCAGTTTCACAGCTCAGTTTTACAACTACACCTTTCTTCTGATCATCAGATACAAGTGCTATCACAACCCCTTCCTTTGCTTCTCGCTCAGCTCGCTTGAGGGACAATTTCTGACCCTTTTTTCGGAGGATCTCAATTGCTTTCTCAAAATCGCCTTCAGCTTCGTTAAGAGCCTTCTTACAATCCATCATACCGGCACCGGTCTGATCTCGTAGTTTTTTAACGTCAGCAGCGGATATTTTTACTTCGCTCATTGCTTTTATTTCAGATTTGTAAATGTGATTTAAAAAGTTTGTTAGCCGGCGCTACTTGCGACTTCCTCTTTCGCCTTTCTACGCTCTTCCAATCCTTCCTTGATACACCCTGTAATGTAATCTGTCACAATCTTGATAGACTTTGATGCATCATCATTGGCGGGTATTGGAAAATCCACCAGATTTGGATCGGCGTTGCTATCTACCATTCCGAAGGTCTTTAGTCCCAGTTTGTGAGCTTCAGCCAGAGCAATGTGCTCATGTCCGATATCTACCAGAAATACAGCGTGAGGAAGACGGTTCAGGTTAGCAACCCCACCCAATACTTTTTCCAATTTGTTGCGCTCTCTGGTCAGCGTCAGACGCTCTTTCTTAGTTACACTGGTCAAAGTGCCATCAGCCAACATCCTGTCGATGTTATTCATTTTCTTAACCGATCGACGGATCGTAGAGAAATTTGTCATCATACCTCCCAACCAGCGCTCTACAACGAATGGCATACCGACTGAAATAGCCGCCTTTTGTACGATGTCTTTTGACTGCTTTTTAGTAGCGACAAACATGATTTTACGGCCGGACTTTGCTATTTGCTTCATAGCACGACCTGCTCTTTCCATACATTCAGAAGTGCGATTGAGATCAATGATGTGAATCCCTTTTCGCTCCATGAAAATGTAAGGCTGCATTTTTGGGTTCCACTTACGCTTTAGGTGTCCAAAGTGTACCCCTGCATCCAATAGCTCTTTATAACTTGGCTTGTCCATTTGCTTATTGTTAAAACCCAAAAATTATCGTTTACTAAATTGAAAGCTCTTTCTTGCCTTTGGCTTACCGTATTTCTTACGTTCAACCACTCTGGCATCACGCATCAGAAACTTCTGATCTTTGAGGGGCTTTCGGTTGTCTTCATTAATCTTTACCAAGACGCGTGAAATCGCCATGCGAACGGCCTCTGCCTGACCTTTATAA
This sequence comes from Bacteroidia bacterium, assembly GCA_030432855.1. Taxonomy (GTDB): domain Bacteria; phylum Bacteroidota; class Bacteroidia; order Chitinophagales; family Saprospiraceae; genus JABDMH01. The sequence continues at coordinate 8,659 of JAUILM010000014.1, read as the reverse complement.
CCACCTCCGTTCACATTAATATTCCAGTCATAAATGTTGTCACCCTCTACAAATGTGAATGGGGCCAACACTTTATTTTGAATGTGCGGCTGCGTGAAGTATTCCTTCATTGGACGACCATTGACCGTCACATTGCCTTTACCACTTACAGCATAGGCTCTGGCAACCGCTCCTTTTCTTCTACCGATAGAATTGATACTTTCCATAAGAACTAAAATTTGAAAGTTTCTGGTTTCTGTGCTTCATGGGGATGATTTGCACCCGTGTACACAAACAGTTTTTTAAACATTTGTCTGCCCAATCGATTTTTGGGCAACATACCTCGCACTGCTTTCTCAATGATCTGAGTAGGTCGGCTATTTAGAACCTCACCAGCAGTCTTCGATTTCTGACCACCTGGATATCCGGAGTATGTCAGATAATTCTTCTGTGCCCACTTGTTGCCAGTGAATCTGATCTTATCAGCATTGACTACGATCACATAATCACCCGTATCAATATGTGGGGTGTAAGAGGCTTTGTGCTTACCCTTGAGAACATGCGCAATTCTCGATGCGATACGTCCTACGGTTTCACCCTCTACATCTACCACATACCAGGAGCGCTGCACGTCTTCCTTTCGGGTAGAATCTGTTTTATAACTTAATGTATCCACAGCTTTATTTTTATTTGTCGAAAACACTTTCCGCAAAAGCGGCTGCAAATGTAGCAGTCTTTACTTCAATAGACAAGCTTTTTTATGAAATTTTCGCTTCTTATTTTTCATAACTCACTGAAAAACAGTTTTTATTTCGCATTGAAAAAACAAAGGGTGGCCAAAATCGACCACCCTCTTAGAGATAATAACCGTATAAAATCTTGCTGTTCGCTTACTTGCAGAAGCGATGGATAAGTTTTCGGGCTTCAGATACTCCGAGTTTGTGCGCCTTTTTAAGGTCCATGCACCCCGATTCAGGATCACCATCATTGATGTGTGCCTTGGCTCGCATTAGATAAGCGTTCTCGTACGAGGAATCAATTGATATAACCTCACTGAGATCGCGAATGGATTTTTTATAGTCTGATTTTCTAAATTGGATGTTGCCTCTATTAAAGAGTGCCGTTACATTTTTGGGTTCTAATGCAATCACGAGATCGAGATCTTTGATCGCTTTGTTGAGATTTTCGTCCTTCAGATATACTTGTGAACGTAGCATATATGCTCTGGGATCATTGGGTTGCAATTGTATCGCTCTTGTGAGGTAGATCGTCGCTTCCTGATTCATCCCGGTTCTTGCCATAATGTCACCTATGGTAAACAAACTTTCATGATCATCAGGAGCATGGGTAAGGTAGTGTTTAAAGTCCTCAGATGCTGCTTGTAGGTTGCCGGTTTCCAGGTAGGCGAGAGCCCTGTTTTTGTAGTTACTCATCACATCCTGCTGAAGATTTATAGCGGATGTATAGTCGGCGATAGCTTCGGTAAATCTTTGCTGATGCATAAAGATACCAGCTCTCCCCTGGTAGCTTTCAGGGCTATGCGCCTTTCGTTGGATAGCCCGGTTATATGAGTCCAAAGCTTCGGAATATAAACCAAGTCGTTGCTCAACATTTCCCTTGTTTACATAGGACATAGCATCTTCCGGGTTGTAGGTCAGATGTTTGTTATAATCCTTAAGTGCATGAGTAAAGTTTTCAAGCCGTGTGTGACAGAGCGCTCTGGTGAAGTATGCCTGAGGGTGATTATTTGTATGGTTGATCACTATATCCAAATCCTGGATCGCTAATGCATATTCGCCTTTTTTTGAAAGGAGGAACGCGCGATTGTAGCGTGCTGCCGTCATATCGGGTGCTGTCGTAATCACCTCGTTGAAGTCACGCAGTGCATTAGCCTCACTATTCGACTTCATATACGCATATCCACGGTAGAGTTTTGCTTTGATATGTGTTTTGTCTTGAGTTAAAACCTGACTCATATCATCAATGGCTGCAGGATATAATCCGAGATTTAGATGTGCCATTCCGCGATTGTAATAGGCTTTTGTGAAGTTAGGGCGGTGAGAAATGGCTTTCGTGTAGGCCTCAATAGCTTTGTCAAAGGCCCGGATTTGAAAATATTCATAACCCTCGTTAAAGTATTCATCGGCAGGATCAACAGTCCTACCTTCTACCGGACTCACAATCAATGAAAGGGCAGTAAATAAGGGAAAAAGTATAGAAAATCTCATGTCGCTATTGAATGCAATATGCCAGATCGGAAGGGGATTATGATTTTCTATTGTCATCATTTGGTCCAAATATCCTGCCAGAATCAAATCGGAAATTCAATCCATTTACAGCAAGTGACAAATCAACCGTACCTTTGATTTGAAATTATAATGCTGCATTAGTGAGGGAAGAACATAATGTGTCATCAGAGCGCAAGAAGGATCACATTGATCTGGCATTCAAATCCAGAGTGGATGAGTCACAATTAGATCGGCGTTTCCACTATGAACCCATGCTATCAGCACACCCGGATCAAATCGATCTGAGTATTCATTTCTTAGGGTATAATCTGAAAGCCCCGATTTGGGTTTCCAGTATGACGGGAGGTACCGAAATGGCTCGAACCATTAATCAAAATCTTGCCCGTGCATGTTCTGAATTTGGACTCGGGATGGGATTGGGTTCCTGTCGCTCGCTTCTTTATGATGAGGTGAGTTTAGAGGATTTCGACGTCAGGAGTATTATCGGAGATGATGTACCTTTTTATGGGAACCTGGGTATTGCACAGATCGAGCAGTTGCTGGCCGAGAGTGAACAAGACCGTATTCATAGATTAATAGAACAACTAAAATTGGATGGCCTGATCGTCCACATAAACCCCTTGCAGGAAGCCTTCCAGCCAGAAGGTGATCGCTTTGAAAGAGCACCCATAGACACTTTGGACCAACTACTGGAAGAAGTGACCGTGCCCATCATTGTGAAGGAAGTGGGACAGGGAATGGGGCCGGATAGTCTGAGAGAACTACTTAAGAGGCCTCTGGCCGCGGTTGATTTTGGAGCAAGTGGTGGTACAAATTTTGCCTTGTTGGAGGTCTCTCGATCCAGTAAAGATTATACCCGGTTTTTACGGCCTATGGTGCGAGTGGGTCACAGCGCGGATGATATGGTAGAGATTGTAAATCATTTGGTGGACCAATTAGGTGGTGAAAGAAAATGTCAGCAGGTGATAATAAGTGGTGGGGTAAAAGATTTTTTGGACGGGTATTATCTTACCAAGAAATGCAGACTCCAGTCAATTTACGGTCAGGCTTCAGGATTTTTAAAACACGCAATGGGTGACTACTCTACCTTGAGGGATTATGTCCGTGCCCAAATCGATGGACTGGCATTAGCTAATGCCTTTCTGAAGATAAAACACTAGTAGATGAAAAAAGCAATATCAGGGTTTTCAAAACTGTCTAAAAAAGATAAGCTAAAATGGATCGTAGAGACCTTTTTCAAGGATCCTGAGAAGGTGTTGACTGAGCTCAAGAGTTACTGGATGAAGGATCACGACGCTCAGAAGATCTTAGATCAGTTCAGTGAAAATACCATCAGCAATTTCCATCTGCCATACGGCGTCGCACCTAATTTTATGATCAATGGCACTACCTACTGTGTGCCCATGGTGATTGAAGAAAGCTCTGTGGTGGCGGCTGCATCAAAATCCGCTAAATATTGGCTGACTCGAGGAGGTTTTCATGCCGAAGTGGTTTCAACACTCAAAGTAGGCCAGGTACATTTTACCTGGAAGGGTGACATTCAGCTCTTGAGGAAACGATTCACTGAATTAAAATCCAGATTACTTTCTTCAGTGGAGGAATTGACAGCAAGAATGGAAGCCCGGGGTGGTGGCATACGGGGAATGGAGCTGGTCGATCTTTCAGACCTAGAACCTGATACGTACCAACTCAGGGTCTTATTTGACACCGTGGATTCAATGGGAGCAAATTTCATTAATTCCGTATTGGAGGCATTCGCTAAAGAGCTCATTTTGTTTTCGAGAGAGGACCAGGTGCTGAAAGAATCAGGAGATCATCTGGAAGTACTCATGTCTATACTTAGTAACTACACTCCACAATGTCTGGTAAAAGCCTGGGTCACCTGTCCCATTGATGATCTGGGAACATTTGAAGCTTTTGATGCTTATCAACTAGCACAACGATTTCATCATGCCGTTAGAATTGCGCAGATTGATCCCTACCGGGCGACAACGCACAATAAGGGCATTTTCAATGGGATAGATGCCGTGGTATTAGCTACCGCCAATGATTTTCGGGCGGTGGAAGCCAATGGTCATGCCTATGCAGCTAAGGATGGACAATATCGCAGTTTGACGCACTGTAGTATCGACGACGGCATTTTCAAATTTTGGATAGAAATACCTTTAGCATTGGGTACGGTAGGAGGACTTACCAAATTGCATCCGATGGCCAGACGATCCCTGGAGCTCCTGGGTAATCCATCTGCTAAAGAGCTGATGATGATTGTGGCATCCATGGGATTAGCTCAAAACTTTGCTGCGGTCAAGTCGCTGGTCACTACCGGCATCCAAAAGGGACATATGAGAATGCACCTCTCCAACATACTGGTTCAATTAGGAGCTAATGAGGAAGAGTGTGCAGCCGCACAGTCTCATTTTGAAGATCGGGTGGTATCATTCAATGCAGTTCGGACTTTTCTGGATATGCTAAAATCGAGGCCATCTGTGGAGAAAGATCAGCATCTTACTATTTGATCCTGAAAAGTAATGTCTTTACAGGAACCTGGCGTATCTCATTAACGACTCCGCATCATCTTACTAACAGTGAACAGATTAGCCAATTCACCTCAATGCTTGGTTGAATATCGCCTTAATGTATTGGAAATGTTAGTCTCAAAAATGTGAGTTTATTTTAATACGACTTGATCTAAATTTGTATTTTGTGTCCTGATCAATTAATACCCGTGCCGCCTAAACATTCTTTCCAAGCGAATGGCAAAGTACTGCTGAGTGGTGAGTATCTCGTTCTTGATGGTGCTCTTGCTTTGGGTGTCCCTCTACAACTGGGGCAGCGAATGTCTATCAACGTTGGTTCTGGGTCTGATATCACCTGGGTTAGTCATTTGCCCGATGGAGAAATCTGGTTTCAGGCAAAGTTCGATTTGTTTGGGTTTGATGCCGTAAAGACCTCGAATGAAGAACTATCGGACAGACTCACTGAGATATTCGAAGCGGCCGTCCGACTTAACTCCGACTTTCTTTCAAAATGGAAGAAATATAAAGTGAAAATGGAGATCGACTTTGATCCTTCCTGGGGACTGGGTAGTAGTTCGACATTAATCAGCTGTATTGCAGAATGGGCAGACGTAGATCCCTATGACCTGTTGGATGCAACCTTCGGAGGATCGGGATATGATATAGCATGTGCCAAGGCTCATGGTCCGATACTGTATCAGAGAACTGAATCGGAAATCGAAGTGACCTCTGTCAAGTTTGCGCCCAGGTTTGCTGATCAATTATATCTGATCTATCTTGGATCAAAGCAGACATCCAGCAAAGAAGTGGCTCAATATCAGGAGCTTGCAGCGCCCTCTGCCATTCACATCGACACGATTTCTCAGATTACACGACATATCGTGGATGCCAAGTCTCTCACTGAGTTCGAAAAGTTGATCGTGGATCATGAAAACCTCATTGGTAAACTTATTGGCAAGAAGCCTGTCAAAGCAGAATACTTTTCGGACTACTGGGGGCAGATCAAATCATTAGGCGCATGGGGAGGAGATTTCATACTAGCCACAAGTGATCGACCCGCCGAAGAAACCAGAAGCTATTTTAACAATCTGGGCTTTGACTTGTTTTTCACATATCAGGAGCTTACCAGTGCTACAGTGCTGGAGCATCTGATTGTGTAATTGATCCATGATCGAAAGCAGAATTAGTATCTATGGCAAGGAAATGGCATGAGGCCAAAGTGATCGCTATTGAGGACATGTCTCAATACACCAGAAAGTATTACTTAGAATGCGAGGGGGAAATCTTTGCCAATTTTAGACCGGGACAATTCATCACCCTGGATCTTCCAATACATGAAAAGCGGACCCAAAGATGGAAAAGCTATTCTATTGCAAATCTACCGACAGCTGATCATCCGGTTATTGAATTGTGTATTGTGTATCTGGAAGGAGGATTGGCTTCAGAATATCTTTTTAATCAGGTCAAAATTGGCGACTCATTGACCTTCAAAGGCCCGGCCGGAGTCTTTACCTATCCCGAGCAGAATGACCTTAAGATGGTGATGATATGCACAGGTACGGGGATTGCCCCTTTCCGCTCTATGCTGAAGTATCTCAATACATTGGAATCATGGCCTCATGATGTTCATCTGATTTTTGGGACACGAACAGAAGATGGCATATTGTATCGGGAAGAATTGGAGGAACTTGCCGCAACCAATGAGCATTTCGCCTACGACGTTGCTTTATCACGTGATCCCGATTGGAATGGCCACAAGGGCTATGTACACACCATATATGAGGAGTATTATCCTGATGCGAGTGAAGATGTCCTATTCTATATCTGTGGATGGACTGCCATGGTGGATGAGGCGAGACAACGTTTAGAGAATTTAGGCTATACGAAGCAACAGGTTCGCTTTGAACTTTATGGATAATCCGTTTGTTTCCAATTAATCATGTATTTTTGCCTCGGTTAAGGCAAACTAATTTTAGATAAGAAGATTATGGAAACAGTTTCAAAGAGTCCGGTCATGTTATACACTGAGCAAACTCCCAATCCGGAGTCGCTCAAATTTGTCACAAATCGGATGCTTTACAAAGGTACTGCCGATTTTAGAGAAGTAGAACTTGCCGAAGAATGGAGTCCTCTTGCAAAGGCTTTGTTTGATCTCCCATATGTAAAAGGTGTTTATATCTGTAACAACTTTGTGACGGTCACAAAGGAGTTTTCCTATGGCTGGGAGGATATTATGCTTTTGCTTAAAGACTTTATCAAAAATTACATTGATGAAGATGGCGAGATCCTAAAGGATGGCTTTGAAGAAGAAAAAGCCAGACTAGAGGCCGAGAGTGGAGTGGAGTATCAATACACTGGTGATGAAGCTGAGATGGTGAAAAAGATCAAAGAGTTGATTGATACCTATGTAAAGCCTGCTGTTGAAATGGACGGAGGTAATATTGAGTTTAAATCCTTTGACAAAGGAAAGGTAACCGTTATATTGCAAGGGTCCTGCAGTGGATGTCCTTCTTCCACCGTCACTCTAAAAGCAGGTATCGAAGGAATGTTGAAGAGAATGATCCCGGAAGTCACAGAGGTGATTTCAGAAATGGGTTAGAGATATTTAAGATTTGGGTTTTGGGTGTATTTTACGGCAGCACTTTCTCTATGAAAGGAGCTGCCGTTTCATTTGCACTCTGATGTAACATGAAATTTTTATGAATCAACTGGACTTAAAGGCTCTCACTGAGTCGGCGTTAGCAATCGTCAGAGAAGTCGGAGATTTTATCAAGACAGAGTTAGGCAAAGTACAGCTACAGGACATTGAAACAAAGGAGCTCAATAGTCTGGTAAGTTATGTGGATAAGGAAGCAGAGAAAAGACTTGTAAAGGGGTTGACAAGTCTTCTTCCCAAAGCATCATTCCTGACAGAAGAGGATACTGTCAGAAATGAGCGGACTGAGTATACCTGGATTATTGATCCCCTCGATGGGACCACTAATTTTCTGTATCAACTTCCGATTTTTTCGGTCAGTGTAGCTTTGGAGGTGAAGGGAGAGATTGAAATGGGTATCGTGCATGCCATCATGCAACAGGAAGATTTTTATGCATGGAAAGGAGGAGGGGCATTTCTAAATGGGAAACCCATTCATGTTTCGAAAAAAGGGTCCTTAAGTGAAAGTCTGATTGCCACGGGCTTCCCCTATGATGTCTCGCTACGCAAGGGTAGACTTCTGAACATTTTTGGAGATTTAATAGGACAATGCAGAGACATACGAAGATATGGTTCAGCTGCCATCGACCTGGCATACGTCTCCTGTGGTCGATTGGATGGATATTATGAGAGGAATCTAAATCCCTGGGATGTATGTGCCGGAGCACTACTGGTCAGGGAGGCTGGTGGCGAGATTGCTGGATTTGATGATGATGATGAATGGAAAGAAGGGATCTCCATTTTGGCTGCCGGATCCAGGACATTTCATGCCCTGCGAGAGATCATTCGCAAGTACTAGTCCAATAATCTTTACGTCAATGATGATCTGGTATGTTGTGATTTTTAAGAAATTAGAGGTCCGTCATATTTAGAGATCAACACATGCAAAGATTAAAGACCCTTCTCGTACTTTGTTTCTTACCACTGCTTATTGCCGCCCAACAACAGTTTGATGTGGTGATTTACGGAGGTACGTCTGCCGGTATTGCTTCGGCTATCCAATGCTCCAGAATGAATAAGTCGGTACTTCTCATAGAGCCTGGCAGTAGAATTGGAGGCCTGACCACTGGAGGGCTTGGTCAGACAGATATTGGCAATAAGAGTGCAATTGGGGGGATCTCCAGAGAATTCTACGAAGGTATAAAAGCGCATTATGACAAGCCGGAGAGCTGGCGATGGCAGAAAAAATCAGAGTATCGGGATGGTGGCCAGACACGAAC
>JAUILM010000699.1 GCA_030432855.1 Bacteroidia bacterium | reverse complement strand
ATTTACATCGCACAATGCTACTACTTCAAACTCACCAGAAGCAAGTGCATGGGAAAGCAGTAAGGCGCGACCCCACCAACCGGTGCCGATGATGCCGAGCTTAATTCTATCTTCTGTAGTACGTGTGCCTCGATGAATGAAGATGCCAGTGGAAGCTAGCGATGTGGTTTTTATAAAGGTGCGTCTTTTCATCATGGTTTTCTTTATATAGGTGAGAGATAATAGTTTGATTATCTGTGCAAGGCTATCAATTTTGTATCAGATAAATATAGAGGGTAGATAAGCAGATATCTATCACATTAGTTACATAAGTGAGTATTATCGTTACATTTTATCATGAAAGTTCGCGAGGATGTCGTGTCTAGAAATGCCTCCTCGAGGCAATTGATGCCAGAGGTGATAACGATTCAAAAAAAGAAATGCGCTAAATATTAGTTTATAAGAAGCTGCTCCACATACGCATTCATATCTTCCGCAGCCTTTAACCGATCGCCCCAGTGTGCCTCTCCATCCTTTTTACACCAGGATTTTAGTTGGTTGGTATCTGTATTCCATCCAATACCATCAAAAAACTCCAGACCTTTGTGGTCGCGTATTTTGTAGAGTGATTTCGTACCGTAAGATGTGCCAAGATATACATGGTCAAGGTTTTGCTCCTGCGCCCACTTGATTATTTTCCACATCATCCACTTGCCGAGGGCATGGCTCTTCATGAGTTCAGTGTCAAAAAAACTAAACCAGTAATGCAGTGCTTTTTTCGAAAGGTAGGCCAGTACATATCCGACAGGATTATCTCCCTGACTAAATCTAAACACATGCGTACCGACAGGCCTTTTCAGAATGTAATTAAGGCGGATTATTGGCATTTGATCGCCAATCCTTTCTTGTACGTATGTGGAGGCAAAGGGATGGAAATTTGAATCGGAATTGAGGAGTGCATTTTTGGTCATGCATTCCAGTTGTATTTCCAGGTGCTCTATTTTTCGGTTGACTCTTCGATTTTCAGATGTGTCTGCAAAACTGCTAATGTCCACCCGGAGACTTCTGGCCAGATAAAAAATGGAGTGCTTCAATTCGGTATTACCAGAATAGGGAAGAAAACCACGGCTATATATTTCGTCGCATTCGGCGAGATCTTCCATTAGGCAATAAATACCATAATTGAAGGTGTACGTATCATAATCTGGCTTACTTTCTGAATAAAATATTTTCATCAGCCTTTAAAATTTGTCTCGGATATATTCAAGTACCTGTTCCATCCCTGGTTTTACGCTTGAAGAGGGTCCTGGGAAATGATTGTGAAAAAAAGAAAATATAAGGACTCTTCCAGAATCAGTCTTTAAATATCCACTGAGTGCATGATTGTTTCGTAAGGTGCCAGTCTTAGCAAATACATAGGGTTGGTCATCTCTGCCGCTGTACCATGACTCAACGGTGCCGGATACTCCCCCGGAGGGAAAAATTGAAGAAACTCTGGAAAAGCCTTCTTCCACTAATAATTGTTGCAGAACATGCACTATCGCCCTGGGAGTAAACATATTATATCGTGAAAGCCCGGAACCATCTACCCAGTGGATTTCATCTGATATTTCTCTAAGATTGTTTTCCTTTACATGGTCAATAATCTTAGTGGTATTCATTTCATCCAAAGCTGATGCACTATTAGCTAGAAGAAGTTGCTCAGCGATCATATTATCACTATGATGCATGAAATATCGCAGTACGGTATCTATTTGGATACTATGTAATGTTTTCCCGGCATCCGATCGCTCACAAGAGTCACTAAAAGTCAAGGGGGTTCCATATTGTCGTTCCCAAAAGTCTCGTAGAAAGGATGTGTCAATTTCCAGTGGATATCGGAGCGTGATATTTTTATTAAACGTGTCCGGTATTTCAATCTTAAAATGGTTGGTTCCCTGCCGGGTGATTTTGGGCTCCACACCCTGAACGGTCTCATGGGCTACAGAGGCTGGCACAAAGGAAGCCACTTGAAGTAGGGTGTCGGTTGTCAACCATATGAGATTACCAAAAACAGGCAGTATGCTGCGCTGTGCCTGGTAGGCATACTGATGATCATCCCAGGCCCAGCCACTGCCGTAGGGTTTATCTGTAAAATGATCAGTACATAGCGTAATCGATTTCTTTTTACTTAGAAGCCTTTGAATTGCGTCATCATTTGAGCCGAAGTGGGGGTGTAAGGTGACAGGATCTCCCAGCGGCCAGACAAGGATCGAGTCACCCTCTTCGACATACCTCAGACTGGGCATCGAATCTCCAAGATATTGTAATGTGGCATACAGGGTCAGTATTTTGGTGTTGGAAGCAGGTGTGAAGAATTTATCCGCATTATGTTCGAAAATGTACGCCCCGGTTTCCGGGTCAAACAGGGCAAAACCCGTGAAATGAGAAGTAAATAAGTCGGTTTCTCCACCAAAGAATTTAGGAAGTCTTTTTGAGGTGCTGCAACTGGTCAAAATAAGGACCAGTGCATATACATAATACGTACATTTTTTTTTCGCCACTGTCTACATCATTTATTTATTGTAATCCCATTTCCTGGTGTCTCCGGGAAAATAATTTCTCCCCCAGTAGCAATTTTAACTCCCTGAGCAATATCATTTTTGATCAGCAGAGCCCCATCCAGATCAACGAAATCTACCAGGGGTGCTAACTGCGCTGCGGCACTAATACCGATGCTGGTCTCTGTCATGCATCCTAACATGACTTTTAGATTTAGTGTGCGAGCTAGCTTGATCATCTGTAAAGCAGGAGTAATACCGCCACACTTCATCAGTTTTATATTAATTCCATCAAATCCGTCAGCACACTTCCCTACATCATCTACACCATGACAGCTTTCGTCGGCTATCAAGATTCGCTGCACATTCTTTTTAAGTGTTGGCATCTCTTGATCATCATCAGCAGACAGTGGCTGTTCAACAAACTCAATGGGAAGGCCCTGGGTTTCCTGGATAAAGTATTGTGCAAACTCCGTGGTCCAACCTCCATTGGCATCCAGCCGCAGTGGAACCTGGGTAATACTTGCAATGCCTTTTATCAATTCAATATCATCGGACGAGCCGAGTTTTATTTTATAAGATGACCAGGGAGTATCTAAGATTTGCCGCTGCATTTCAGGTAGGCTATCTATACCTATGGTTAGACTTGAAATAGGTGTTTCATCTTCAGCCTGAACTCCCAAAATGGTCCTGGTTTTTTCACCGACCATTTTACCAAAGAGATCATGATAAGCACCATCAATTGCAGAGAGTAGGAAGGGAATATTACCTACGATTTTTTGAATGTGCTGATAAAATATTGTTGGATGATCAAAGGCAAGTGATTCGATTTGGGACTTAGAGGCTTTTAATGTTTCAATAAATGCATCTATAGAAATACCGTAATAAGAAATTTCTGTGCATTCACCATATCCCTGTATACCCTCTTTTTCAAGTATGATAATCAGCGCATTTCTATAATAAAATGTCCCCTTAGAAATGGTGAAAGGACGCTTTAATTGGATCTTATGAACTTGCCAGGATATTTTCATCTTGTCTAGGCTCTACCTAATTAGGACTGAGTTCCTGTTTCTAAAAAGTGTATTTCTTGTTTTATCTGAT
>JAUILM010000698.1 GCA_030432855.1 Bacteroidia bacterium | reverse complement strand
CTGCAATCCTTCGCCATCAAAATACTGCTGCGTCACATCCTGTATGGTATTGTTATCGGATTGGTTGAAAAAGTAACTGCCGGATACGGTGAGTTTCTTTCCCCATTGATCAGAAAAGTTGAGTCCAAAGGCATTGGTGGATGTGATACCACCCTGCTGAGAGACAAGGAAATCCTGCGCGGACGCACCCTGACCACCTCTACCGGGACCACGTCCACCACCACCCGGTGGGCCACCGCCGCCCCGCGGACCTCCTCTGCGACCACTGGTTGTACCCACCACTCCCAGTAGATCTTCGGTGGAAAAATTTTGCTGATTAATATTGTTGGATAAGCCAATTATAGAAATTCGCTGATCTCCATTAAAGAAATTAATATTGCCTCCGGCCTGATATTTATCTTCTACTCCATAGCCACCATATATTTTACCGAACTCGCCATTTCGCATATTGGGTTTGGTGACAATGTTGATGGTTTTGGTAGTCTCACCATCGTCAAATCCGGTAAATTGCGCCTGGTCGCTTTGCTCATCAAATATTTCGATTTTGTCAATTATTTCCGCAGGAATATTCTTCAATGCTGCCTGTGGGTCATTTCCGAAAAAAGGTTTCCCATCGACCAGGACTTTTTTGACATCCTCTCCCTGCGCCTGTACCGTACCATTATCAATTACAACCGTTGGCATTTTTTCAATAAGATCGATGGCATCGGCATCAGGTAGTGTCTTAAAAGCAGCCGCATTATACTGTGTAGTGTCACCCTTTTGCATCACGGGTACCACTTGCTCCACTACCTGTACCTCATCCAAATCTATTCCCTGCTTCATTTTAATCGTACCCAAATGCAGCGGAGTCATGGTGAGATGCACATCCCGGGATATGTCCTCATATCCCACATAAGATGCTTGCAGTTTGTAGGACCCGGTGGATATACCTTCAAAAAGGAAGCTTCCCTCCGGATCTGTTACTGCAGAATATTGAAATTGATCATTGATCAGTACGACATGTGTCCCGATCAAAGGCGTATTGTCACTTTCGTCCAGAATCACGCCGGACAGGTTGGTGGATTGAGCCAGGCCAAGCATCCAAACAAGTTGGAATACTAAGCCCAGTAGTATTTTATTTTTCATAGGATGTCCATCGGGAATTGCCAGGAAGACCTGTATGATCTAATATTTGAGAGGGATAAAAAAGGAGCATCATCCTGAAATCCCCCTTTCGGAATGGTTAGGATGATGTACTCCTCCATGCAGCATCATAGACACCACACTACATTAGCCAGATGATTATCTTCCCCGGCGGCCTTTACGATCTCCCCGCTTACTACGTTCCGGCCGTTCGGACTGTATTTCTTCGAATGCCTTAAATTGCTCTTCGGATAGTACTTCTTTGAGTTGAGCCATGCGCTCACTTTGTGCGGTCTCCCGCTTCTCGCGCATAGCCTCTCTATTGTCACGACCTTCTTCACGCATGGCTTTAAGCTTCTGGGCGAATGCCAGATTTATCTCCTGCACTTTTGACTTCTGCGCTTCATCGAGTTCGAGTTTTTCGGCCAACTGGGTCGTCTGCCGTTCGGCCATTTCTTCCGGACTGAGCCGGGGTCCTCCGGGTTGTGCCATGCCTGCATAGCCCAGTGTAAAAACAAAGGCCTGAATCGCTACTAATCTGATTATTGATTTCATCTTTTTACTTTTAGCTGTTTGAAATATTTGAGAAACAAAGTGTAAGCTTGTCTACTCATTTTAATTATCCATTCAAATATGCTCCATTAGACAGGGTGACTCAAACATTTTCAACCCATCGACGGATAGCACCGAAGAATGTGGCTATCTTATCAATGACACCCTATGCGAAAGTCATTGATAAAATGTCGCTGTTGATAGATACTTCTAAAGACTTGGTTGACAATTCTCTGAATTGAATGGGAAATCCTCGATTTTTGCAGCATGATGAGGCAATTTCGAAATCAACGGATCTTGTGGCAGGTGTTACTCTGGTGGGGCAGTTGGGTACTCATTTCGTTTCTGCTGAGCAATAGCTATGACAATCCTCAGCGCTTTGCTATGCGGGCAGCACATCTGTTCATTGGCTTCTTTATCGTCGTAGCGGTCAATATAAAATATCTACTCCCGCATTTTTACCTCACCAAGAGACATGTGCTTTTCGTCATCTTGGGTCTTGCCCTGGTGGGATTGACTGCGATGCTGCTACATGCTGAATTCTTACCCTTAGCAGAATGGTTTGACCCCAGGCCGCGAAGACCACGATTTTCGGGTCCGCGGGGTCGAAGAGCTACGGGCATCTTGTGGATCGGACGACTCACGCCCTTCATCATCGCCTTTCTGGGTAGCACCGTGACAGAGATCACCCGCTATGCCAATAGGAAGGAAAAAGAGGCCATTCAGTCAGAAAAAGAAAAACTCGAAACGGAACTCAAGTTCTTGAAATCCCAGGTCAATCCACATTTTCTATTTAATGCACTCAATAACATTTACAGCCTGGCAGTACTTAAAGATCCCCAGACACCCGAAAGCGTGATGCAACTTTCAGAAATGCTGCGCTACATGGTGTACGACAGTAATGAGGAAAAAGTACCACTGAAAAGTGAAATTCTATACATTCAAAACTATGTCGATCTTAAACGGTTGAAAGATAGTCGGGGCATGGATTTAGAACTAGATATGGACCCATCTGCCGAGGACCTGATGGTAGCGCCACTACTCTTCATCCCCTTTGTCGAAAACGCTTTTAAGCATAGTAAAATTGAAAATCTGAAAGAAGGATTCATAAAGATCGACCTGCAGGTGCGCGAAAAAACGATAGATTTCAGTGTGGTAAACAGTCTGCCAGATGAAGAATTTACGAAAGATGAGGTGGGAGGAATCGGTCTGGATAATGTCTTAAAACGACTGGATTTACTTTACCCCGGAGACAAGCACAATCTGAATATTCAAAAAACACATGATCAATATAAAGTACATTTAAAGGTGGTAGCAGGATGAATATCATACAATGTCTGATTGTTGATGATGAGGAACTGGCCCGCAATCTGGTGGAGAACTACCTGGATCGTCTACCACATTTAACTGTTGTAGGTAAATGTGCCAATCCCCTGGAAGCCATGCAGGTCCTGCAGGAAGAGAAAGTAGATCTCATTTTTCTGGATATTCAAATGCCCGGCCTCACCGGCGTCGAATTTCTAAAAACCATGCCTCAACGTCCTTTAGTCATATTTACTACTGCCTATAAAGAATATGCCCTCGAGGGCTACGAACTGGATGTCGTCGATTATCTGCTCAAGCCCTTTCGCTTCGAACGATTTCTTCAGGCCGTAAATAAGGCCAGTAAGATCCTAAAGAAAGAAAATAATGAACCAGCCGCTCCTTTTTCCCCACCCAAAAATCAGGTGGATGATACGCGGCGGGATTATCAGCTGGTCAAATCCGACTTTAAAGTCTACCGCATCCTCCACAAAGACATTCGGTACATTGAAAGCATGAAGGAGTATGTAGCCTATCATACAGCCCATGGTCGCACCCTCTCCCTGGGCTCCCTCAAAAAGCTGCAGGAGGAACTGCCCCAGGATCAATTTCTACGCATCCATAAATCCTATATCGTCAACAAGGC
>JAUILM010000697.1 GCA_030432855.1 Bacteroidia bacterium | reverse complement strand
TTTATTTGATCATAGTCCAGATCAAAAACTGGCAACGATCCTGGATTGGTATGCCGCTGCATTGAATCCAGTTGCACCGCATCCAAATAGGTTGTGTAGTTCTTAAGAAAAAGTGCTGTTTCTGCTCGCTTCGACATAACCTCCAGCACATGGTCCCACTGCACAAGTTTGAGATAGAACATTCGGCTAGTGACCTCTAGCAACTGATCCAGAATCGCAAGTCGCCGTTCTACAACTTCAACCTTTTTGCTATTAAACAGGTAAATGATAAAGTCGTAGGTCTTTCGGTACCCGAATTCTCTGAATTTCTGGTCCTGCATGGACTTTTCGGCTTCCCACTGCAATCGCTTCTGTGCGGCTCGATGTCGGTTATTTACCAGTCCACTACGTAGAATATTCCAGGAAAGTCCCCCTGAGGTACGCCAGTCGTAAAATGCTCCCTCTTCATCTAACACAGCGCCATCAAAGTTTCGGGTATAATTTGTTGTAAGATTCAGTCCAAGATCCTTTTCAATAGTTCTGATCTCGGCCTGACGTTCGGCTTCCAAATGTTTGTACTCGACCGAATCAGCATACTGGGCAGTAAAAATGGCATTGAAACCGGAAAGGTCTTTGGTGAATTCGTGTTCTAATAAACTTTCCTGCACATAGGAATCGACCATCAGATGTAGCTGATTGCCTATTTCGTCCATCATGACATCCTGTTGTGCTTGGATTTCATGTAGAGAAAAGAATAATACCGCTATCCATACAAGCAGTCGGCGCATTCGCAAAGGTTCTTTTCCGGTTACACATGATTTTTTATCAAATGGTATACCATGATCTCCCTAAGTGTAAAACGTATGTGATATCCTATGATATATAACCATCGTTAATACACTAGCTATCAGCCATTTGTAAACAATCATTCATTTTCAAAAAAAATCAAGATAGTAAGGGCAGTGAAGGAGTAGTGTTATTTGGCAGAGGCAAATCCCGGTTGTGATGATGTGTTAAAAAAAAGTATCCCCTCACAATGCAGCGAGGGGACACCAAAACTTACACTACTACTATTTTACTGATATGGTAAAACCATGCCAATTTTTCCTAATTCTATGGCAACACAAGCATTTTACGAGTCATCAAATCCTTACTTGTTTCTAATTGATAGTAAATAATGCCTGAAGATCCTAGGTTAGATTTGGAAACAGACAACTGATTATTTCCTAATGGGAATACTCCTGATCTGACGTGAAGCAATCGTCCCCGAATATCAAAAAACGATAGTTTAATTTGCTGTTGCTCTGGTATATAAAACTCTATGGTTGTGGAGTTTCGAAATGGATTGGGTCGGTTTTGATACAAGGTAATACCTTCAGATAAGGTTCGTGTATCAGACGTTATAGCATGATTGCTCGATCCGGAGGACACGGCACCTTCCTTTCTTGTCTTTTCCATTTCAGAGGACACCAATCTGCGTCCACCACCTACAATGGAAATATCACATAGAATCTGAAAAGTATCTGCACATAAAGTTTCATTGAGACACATATCCAGGGTTCGGGTGCGAACTCTTATGGTCGTATTTCCAAAACCATCCAACAATAATTCCAGCGTATCTCTGACACCATTATTGGTAAAAGGTCCCAACTCAAGCACGTTTTCAAACTCAGGAACTCCATTCAAAGTGTCCACAAATACCTGTATGGATTCGACTGAGCAAGTATCAAAATATGCAATGTTCATAGGGAATGGTTCTCCGCAGGTACTGAGATTGATTTCATCATTTGCATTGCCGGTCGGCGCTATTATATCGCATGTAGGCGCCTGTCCATCCCGCAGTACAATAAGTTGACGAGCCGTATCGGACACAAACATCTCATCCATCCACCAGTCATCACCTGCCATATCATCGATATTGCACCAATCGGCAAAGTACCAGGTCCGGTAGATGTAGTAACAGTCAGGAGAATTCAGTTCGGAAAGAATATTGTCGCTATAGGCAATGGCGATCATTTTACAATCAGCATCTTCCACCAATACAGGACGTCCTACACTATCCGGGTGCGCACTTCCGATGGCATTTCCATCAAAGCCCACCTCCATGCAACCCTCGATTACCGTGTCTTGCATCGGACTAAAATATCCGGCAGTAAGGGTACATCCATCACCGATAGTGATTACCTGTTCTCGTGTGAAAACTGTAGGGTCCATAAATCCGGGACAACCCTTGGTGAAGGTAAATGTCCTTGTAATGGTACCCGTCCCACAATCTTGCAAGTCAAACTCAAACGACTGGGAGCAAACCACGTCATTATCACAATTTAAGACCATTACACCATTTGTGAGCACAAGCTCTGCGGAGGAGTAAACAGGAACTTCCAAAGACTCTACCGCATCGGTCATGTCCATCAGATCGGTATCGTACCTACGGAATTCAAAGTCTTGCATTTCAAGACTGCAGATACCTTCGTCCGTCAATGTAAATGCCGGATTTATCACAATTCCATCCTCATCCACGATATCACCACCAAGATCCCGCCATCCTTTCAAATAGGTTCCGATCACGGTATCAAGTACATTGAGTGCCACATCTGATCCAGCGTCCGCCATGTTGATCAACGCAACAAGCGGCAAAGGATCGGAAATCCCCGGAACCTGATAAGCACTGTCGAACTGAAAAGCCCAGCAGCTGAGATCGATATCCGATATCTCTGCTTCGAAAATGGGTTCTACACCATCAGAGACACTCACATCGGTCCAGTTGATTGTGTAGTTGCACCAGGTGTCTGTCACCAGCAGTTCGACAGTGACGTCTGTACACGCATCATCACAGGTCACAGGTGTTGATTCAGACCATCCCCCACCTATGGCATGGAGATCTTCTACGTTATAGCCAGGATACAAGCTATCGTACAACAACCTGAAGCCCAAATCGTCTGTTGCACCAAGGCATTCTACCGTAGCATATCGACATAGTGCATAGTGCCATGCCTGTGCAAGGATTTCTCCACAAAAAGTGCCGTCAGTCGCCAGATCAAAAATACTTTGGGCATAGAAAGAAGTTAGAGGATTGATAGCCGGATCGGGTTCAAGAAAGACGCACCATAATGAATCCGAAGTCTCACTGCCAATATCATCGACGTATATAATACTATCGCATAGTGTCACAGCCGCAGTCAGCCAATCTGCTCGGCGTACCAGGGTGTGCTCCACCTCACAATTATCCGTACTATTGTTATCAATCATGTCCGAGGGTATAAAATCAAGCTTACTATCCATCGACAACACGACGTCACCAAATGTCACGGCTGTTGGAGCTTCAGCATCGCGGACGATGATGGCGCAGGTGTCTCGTGAAAGATTGTTACACACGTCCATGACTTCAAAAATAACCAGGTAGGGATCCGTACGATAGTGAAGTGATAAGGACACTTCACTGGTATAAAGACCGGAAGTGCTGTCAAAATCGTATAGGAAGATCCCGAAGGTGTCTACCATTGCCTTTACGATTAAAATATCATTGCAGGTGTCACTTACCCAAGCGGGCGGAAGATTCATATCCATGTTGAGACAGTTAGCACCTGCATCTATATAGGCTGTAGGGATACCATCAATTACATCTACATTTTCGTATCCCGAAAGGTCGCAGGTAACA
>JAUILM010000696.1 GCA_030432855.1 Bacteroidia bacterium | reverse complement strand
AGCGATATTGAAATAATAATTCAAGTAATTGAATAATGAAAAAAGCACAGCTGTATTTAATCGGGAAGGATATATTTTTTGTCCCTACTGTTTCAAGAGGTAGAATGATTAGTAAGATGATTGAGCCAATATATATAATATCGATTGACGATTCATTAGAGTGTATCGGTGAACAATTTATATTGACTTTGAATGATTCAAAAGTTGCGGATGAAATCCCAAAAGGCAATGATGTATTTAAACACTTTTTAAAAATAACCAAGGTTAAATCTAACGTCCAACTTGTTAAAAAAGCTCAGTTTATAAAAGTAGATTGTGACCAGGAGAAATGTACACTACTAAAGGTTGGAGGCAATATAAAGCATAAAGCATTTGTGGAGGATTTAGGAATAGCTCCTGTCGAAATTGAGTTGAGCGAAAATCCTGAAAAAATAGGCGGTAAAATTAAAGACTTGTTTTTAAAAAGTGAGAGTTATCAAGATATTATACCAATTGCTTAGTGAGATTAGCTTTAACAGAAATGCAGAAAGTAAATCAACAACAGTCTTTTTCTGATCATCATTGAGAGACTGCGTACTATTCAAGAGAAGCCATCTTCTCAGCGATCTCAAGAGAAGCAATAGACTTACTCGTTCGTACTCAGATAGATTAGTTACGTGTACACCGATCTCAGAAGCGAAAGCTTCCTGAGAGAAACCTTTCCCAGACTTCTAATCAATTGTATTCCAGATGTACTTCCTATCCATAATCACCCATCACATTATAACAAATTGGCATATTTATTGCACGTAAATAGATTATTTAGAAGTAGTTTTTTAATAAATCACAACCAAAATGCTCCATCTAAACACGACCACTCCTTCGCTGCCATTTCACCTTAGTAAGTCAGTCAAGTTGTTCTTTAAGAGGTTTTCAATATTTATTCTTGTATTTTTTTCGGCACTAGGTGGCGTGCACGGGCAAGTGACTATTGTTGAGTGTATCGGCACACAAGTAGAGCCTGATCCAGCCGGACAGAATCCAATGGATTACTGCCTTGGAACCATTACCCTTTTATTGGAAGATGGGCTAGGTCCGTACGAGCTTCACGCATACTCCGAAACCTATCCCCAATACAATATTTTTAAAACTATTAATACTAATGGGGAGTCAGTACTCTATGAAGTCCCTAATCTCTGTGCTGGTTTTTACACATTCGAGATTACTGATAAATTAGAGTGTGTGCATAGAATTGAAGATCACGAGATCAAAGATTGCTCTCTCCAACCTCTGGAAGATTTTGGTGTCAGCTTTTCCATCACACACTCAAGTGCTGAGCCAGGCAATGATGGTAGCATAGAAATGATATTTGAAAATCCACAGTCGCCTGGGCTCATATGGACATGGAGCGCACGAGATTATGGTGAAGACGTGATTTCAAGTAATCAATTGATTTTGGAAAACCTTCCCGCAGGAGATTATTATCTAGAAATTTCTGATAACTGCAAACAAGAAAGGCATCAGGTCAACATTAGGCAATGTGCTACTGACCTGGATGCATCTGATATTGATATTGTGTCTACCCCAAGTATTGCAGGACAATCCAATGGTCGTGTCGAAGTACGATTACCGAATCATCCGATCATAAGAGAAATTTCATGGAGTAATGGGCATAAGGATCCGGTGCAGGAAAATCTAGCACCTGGCACCTACTGTTTTGAAGGGGTGGCAAATAATAGACAGTGTTTCAGTGGATGTGTGACAGTGGATCAGGCAGACTATGCCATTTCCCATATTGAACCTTCTTGTGAAGGTTTAGGAAATGGGGCCATACTCTTTGAGTATAAGAAATCATCTCAAGAGTTAAATTTCCAAATTTTTGTAAATGATCTAGAATTTACTCCGAGTATACCGATCAACACTACTTCTACTTCTTTGATTGAATTTATCGTTGACAATTTGGAGGGAGATAAGTATCATAAGGTGGACTTCATAATAAATGGTGAGATTGTTACCGAATATATTTATGTACCTGAAATATCATTAACAAAGGAGTACACAGGTTTGGCAAATGATGATTCACCGCAAGAAATTGCTGCTAATGGAGGGTTTAGGACATGCACCTTCAATTTACTTTGCAAGGGTACGGTTGTATTTTCTGGTTTGAAGGAACAGGTCGAGGTCTTGCCAGCATCAGGTGAGTCTTCTACCGGTGATCCAATTTTTGGAATTGGTAGAAAATGTAATGCCGTAGTGGGTTGCGGCAATCAAGATTTTGATGCCGAAGGTGCTCCAATAATTCGAATGCCGATATGGTTGTATAGAAGTGTCCTAGATGGATTTGTTGGCCAGCCTGGGGTGCCGGTCGATTATATACGTAATCTAAAAAATTGGTCTAGCGAATTTGGCGAATGTAATGAAGTAAGGGTCTGTATGGCCACACTAAAAATAGTAGGTTCACCTATCATAAAAACACCTGGGACATTGCTCTATCCTCCAACAGTAGATAATGATGGATGTCTTAAGTACAAATGTAATTCATCTTTATTAGCACAGAAATTTTGCGCCACCACTTTACTTGACTTGATTTCCAATCCAACTTTCGATGAAGAATTTGGGGGCTGTGATCCAATTGAACTCGCTGGCGGAATCTTGAAAGACAATGTGGATCTATTTGCATCACAACTTCCTAATTTTGCACATAGTGAATTGGACAATTATATTAGAACGGGAGTGGTCAAGCCATGTGACAGAATCATTATTTGTGGTTGCTCCTATGATAATTTTTCACATATTCCAGATCCATACTGTGGTCAAACTTACTATCCTCCTAGATCCCAGTTTCCCTTAACTTTCTGTGTAGATCGATTAAATTGTTTTGCTCGAAGTTTGAGTGGTGGATTTGAATGCGCTTACGTATGCAAAGATCCTGCAAAAGATCAATCTGTCACATATAATTACTCCGATGGAACTAGTGAATCATTTTTTTTAGAAGGTATTAGAAAAGAATTCATTCCTAAAAATGATGAAGTACTTGCATTTATATCTGACTTGTCTTCTAAATGTGGAGTACCTAATAAAAATGATCCTAACAATATAAATAATAATGTGGCCCTATCCGAGGGCTCATTCTCAACTTCTTTAAATACCTTCACACAATACATTAAAGATGAAACAGCTTACGAGACCCTAATTGACTTAGGGTTTCAAGTGTACACAAATCTAGATAATAGTTTTGTAGCGCCATATGGAATCTCAGATGGAAATTCTACCTCACTATATCATATCAACATGTACTCAAAGGAGCCTTACAGAGAAAACATTGAAGATATAATCGGCTACTCAGAAAATGAAAATAAAGAAACTGAATTTTCTAGAATCATCATTTTACAGTCTTCAGATAGCACCTCAATAACTTTGGGCATTCAAGATAGCATTAGACATCAAGTAGAGTTCAGTGCCCTCGAATTCATGGATCCTTTTGTATCACATAAAGACACATTGGCTATCTTATCTACCCTTTTTAAAGGAGATATTATGATGGACACAACGGTACTAGCTAGTAGTACAGACACATCACTATTCATTGCATTCATTGACTCCAAGGGAAGCATCGTAGGTAGTCATACAGTTTCGAATATTGATCATACGCGGGACATTCATTATACAAG
>JAUILM010000695.1 GCA_030432855.1 Bacteroidia bacterium | reverse complement strand
TGGATGTACTGGTCTTTTCTGTCCAGGTATCCTCATATTTTCCGAATCTAATCTGATCGTTTCGTCGGTGGCCTTCCCAGTAAAGTTCAAAACCTCGTTCATCATAGAGCCGCTCAAGATCAATATTGTCGAGTGCCGCGGGTGTTTGATCAGGTCGTGCGTTTCGGCTGGTACGCAGCGTATTGATGTCCTCAAGTGCACCGGCCAGATTCCCCATTCTCATCTTGGCTTCCGCCCGATTTAAATAAATTTCACCAAGTCGCAATAATACAAGATCAACGCTACTATTAGACGTTCCATTGGAGGAAGTCCTACTAAATTGATGTTTAGCGTACCGGTATCCGGTGTTATGAAAACTACCTTCAGTTGTAAAATCAATATTGACGACATGGGTGACATACACCTCTTCCTCTCCCTGTCGGACCGAGCTCGTCGCATCTTCCCGAACCGGATAGATCCGGGCAGAACCGTCATCGCATGCTATGTAGTTTCCATCAGCTCCTTCGCGCGGTCCCCATTGCACACCGCGAAGGATCCCTCGATCCATTTGAAAATCGAGAGCCGGCACACAAAAGAAATTGTCCTCATCGTTGGCCGGTGAGAGGCCCGTCAAATCACTGATCTCAGCCGGGACCATGACATTTCTCTTAAAGAATCTGGCATCAGCCTCAGCCGGATCCATACTTCCATAGGCATCAACCCAGGTTTGGTAAAAATCTGATGTCATCGCAGGTCCATTGGTTCCATCCGGATTACCATCCGCTATCCATTCAGGGCGGGCCAGCATGGCGCCGGATACGGACCAATATGCCCATCTTCCCTGTTCATTGCTCAGTTGGCCTCTTTGATCCAGCGCAAATATCAATTCGGGATTTCCATTATTATCATCGTTGAAGAGATCAAAATACTCAGGAGAAAGTTGATAGTCACCCGAGTTGATGATCATATCGCAGTATTGTACCACTTTAGTTAGATCTGCATCTGTGAAGTCGGGTGTGCCGTAAGGATCTCTGTAGACAGCTGCATTCAAATGTAATCTGGCCAATAATCCCAACACGGCGCCCTGAGTGAATCTCCCTGGTCCTCGACTGGTATTGATAACGTTGAGTACTGACTCTAATTCACTTTGAATATAGTTGACAGCTTCCTGCCCCCTGAGAATGGTAGAGGTCTCAATGGAGCTTTCTTTTTGAAAGGCGAGGCCCCAACTCTCCAACATGAGCATATTGAGATATGCCCGCATAGCTATCATTTCATAGAGGGCACCTTCTGCTTCACTATTGCCAGCGTCCGCCAGTGGACGCAATACTTCAATCGCCGAAAGAGTACGCGATATATTAGTCGTAACCCCATTCCATGCATCGGTCACCACTCCGTTACCCGGTGTCATTTGATGTGCGTGAAGGGCAATATATTTTCCTCCATCAAACCAGTCAGTACCCCCACGTGCCGGCAGAATGGCCTCATCAGAACTGACTTCCTGCAGGCCAAAATATATGGTATGTCGCCATACTCCATTTCGCATATAACCATAGGCGGGAGCTATCGCACCACTGATTGCCTCAGCCTGTCCCGTCCCTCGAAAAGACTCATCCAGCACGTTTTCTTCCAGATCCGTGCATCCCCATGGCATACCCGAAAAAAGGACCAGGCAGATGATTCCAACTCTTATTTTATATTTCAATTGATTTGCCATTTTCTTTTTGAATTTTAATTGACAGAACTTCTTTTTAGAATGTGATATCTAAGGCGAGCAAAATCGTTCTTGCCGTAGGATAACTAAATCTATCGATGCCAAAAGTCTGAATACCTCCAGCGGTATTTCCCGTATTAACTTCCGGATCAAAACCACTGTATTTAGTCAGAACAAACAAATTTTGACCTGTAAGGGAAATTCGTGCTCTCTTAATGGCATTATTTATGGCTAATTTTTCAGTGTTCAGATTATATCCCAGAGTCAGGTTGTTTAATCGTAAGAAGTCAGCGTCTTCGAGGAATCGAGTGGAAACTTCATTAAAATTGGTAATCTCTTCATTGGGATATTCCACTGCAAAATCTGTCGTATTTGATGATACTGCCAATTTCCCTTTGATGAAACTCGTCATGGCAGTGTGGTTGTACACTTTGTTTCCGGATACCCCATTAAAATTTAACCCAAGGTCAAACCCCTTGTAGGCAAAATCAATATGGAATGCATACAGGGTGCTGGGAAGTGCAGACCCGACTACCGTCCGATCGTTGTCCAGAACGGCATCATCACCATTGGTATCCACAAATTGGTTGAGTCCGTCCGGACCAATGCCATCAAATGTTTGCATGTAAAATGCACCAATTGCTTCGTCGTTTATATAACCATTAATGGTGGCACCTGTTTGTCCCGCTCCCTGAGCTACTCCAGTGGCAAGTACGGAGAAGGGCGAATCCACTATCTTATTGTTAATGAAGGATACATTTCCACCGATAGTCCATTTGAAATCTAATGTGGGATCACTATTTAGGTCCAGCGCCAATTCGAAACCATTATTCCTGATTTCCATATTGGGAATATTGGTCCAAAACGTGGCGGTAGGCTGAATGGGATCTGCCGGAGATATTTCCAATAAAATATTGTCGGAGACTTTTGAAAAATAATCAATCGTACCCGTAAGTCGATAGTCTAGCAATGCGAAATCAAGACCAACATTTGCTTGCGTGGATACCTCCCACTGTATATCGGGATTGGCTAATCGACTGAAGGTGACGCCAAATGGATATTGGTCCAGTGTCAACTGACCGGGTTCCAGTGGATACGTATTATCAGATTCTCCACCACTCTGGGCTCTCGTTTCATTAAAACTCTCCTGAGTAATCTTCGAGGGAATTTCCTGGTTTCCTGTTTGTCCCCAACTTGCTCTCAATTTCAGGTTATCTATCAAGGTGCTGGTGAAGAAATCCTCATTCGAAATATTCCAACCGAGGGCCACCGATGGAAAATATCCGTATTTATTATTGCCTCCAAATTTTGAAGACCCGTCTGCCCTCATAGTGGCCGTCAGCAAATACTTACTGTCATAGCTATAATTGACCCGTCCGAAGAATGACTGCAGTTCATTCTCTTCCGCCTGGCTATTCACAATCGTTCGTAGGTCATCAGGACTGGTATGATCCTGAAAAATTGGGTCAATACCATTATCAGCAAATCGTTCGAAATTAGTGGATCGAAATTGATCGAAGAATTTCTGATATGAGTGACCCGCCAGGATATTTATCTGATGAGCACCTTTTGTTGTTTCGTATGTCAGCGTATTTTCAACCAGTCTGTTTTCATTTTCCGCCTGGATTGTATTTAAAGAGCCAAATGCTAAGTCAGCCAACGGTGCATAAGGCTTCCATTGTACTTCTCGAGAAGTACTGGAATAGTCTACCCCAAAATTCAATTTATAGGTCAGCCCTTTTACAATTTCCAATGATGGCGAAATATTGGCCAGTATTCGATTGTTATCGGCCATGTCTGAATATATTTCATTCCGTGCCAAAGGATTGAGTCTATTTTCGTCCAAAAGCATGGGTTCTCCTTCACTATCGCGGGGAGATAGTGTAGGATTAAATTCTAGCATATCTACCAGCGTAGATGCAATTTCAGGGCGTAAATTCTCAGTGTGTGAAGCGGTTAGATTCA
>JAUILM010000694.1 GCA_030432855.1 Bacteroidia bacterium | reverse complement strand
ATGGCCTGACATATATGTGACCAATGACTTCGACGTGCCTGATCACTTATATATCAATCAGAAAGACGGTACATTTAAGAATGAAGTTTGGGATGCGATGAAGCATATTTCAAATTTTAGTATGGGCTCTGATGTGGCAGATTATGATAATGACGGACACCTGGATATTGTTGTTGTAGATATGGTGGCAGAAGAACATCAGCGGATAAAATCGCATATGGGATCTATGGCTCCGGAAGCTTTCTGGCAGCAGGTGAGATCGGGTGGCCACTATCAATATATGTTCAACACATTGCAGAGGAATAATGGCAATGGTACTTTTAGTGAGTTAGCTCAATTAGCGGGAGTCACCAATACCGATTGGAGTTGGGCACCCTTGTTGGCTGATTTTGACAATGATGGTTATAAGGATCTGTTTATTTCTAATGGTGTACTTAGCAATAATCGGATGAGTGATCTCACCGATTTGTATCAACAAAAGTTGGATAGTCTTGCTGAAGTTGCCAGGAGAAAAGGAATAAACCCGCAAGAGATGGTTGATGTCTTAGCTTTTGCCAAATTGGCTCCCTGCGACAGTTTGCACAATTACATTTTTAGGAATAATGGCGATTATTCATTTGAAGATAAAGTAGTGGATTGGGGACTTTCAAAGCCTACCCTATCCAATGGTGCCGCTTACTCCGACTTAGATCTTGATGGTGATCTGGATTTAGTCATTAGTAATATTAATGATGAGGCTCTCCTGTACGAAAATACAATGGTGCAAAAAGGAGAAAACCACTTCATTAGATTTCATTTACAGCCTAAGAAAGATATTCAGCTTTACGGTACAAGAGTCAAATTATTTAGGGGTGACACGTTGTGGCAAATGATTGAGGTATCAAATACACGAGGATTTATGGGTAAGAGCGAAAACACCGTACATTTTGGAGTAGGACCTGATGATTTTGTCGAAGAGATCGTTATAGAATGGACTAACAATGAACAAACCCTACTGGCAAATTTAGCGACAGATAGCGTCTATAATATATTGCAAGATGAACACTATAATACAATGATAAAGAGTGATGAGGAAGGAGATGAACCAACGCTTTTCTTTCCCGCAGAAAAGGACCTGATGCTTACAGAAGCACGCCATGTTGAGAATGATTTTGATGACTATGCGAAGGAGGTCCTATTGCCACATAAAATGTCGCAATTCGGTCCCACCGTAGCTATCGGAGATGTCAACGACGATGGACGTGAGGACTTTTATTTGGGTGGTGCAGCGGGATATGCGGGTATATTGTATTTGCAGCAGGCTTCAGGTGCTTTCGCACCGCAGTCCAATGGTGCCTGGTACGAAGATCGAGAGTGCGAAGATATGGGTTCCATCTTTGTAGATATAAATGGGGATAACAAGCCCGATTTATTTGTCGTGAGTGGTGGCAATGAATTTTCACCCAACTCACAGGATCTCCAGGATCGTCTATATATCAATCAAGGAAGTGGCAAATTTGTAAAGGCAGTCGATGAAATGCCCGCGTATTTGTCATCGGGATCCTGTGTCGAAGCCGTTGATTATGATCAAGATGGAGATCTTGATTTATTTGTGGGTGGGAGACTTATTCCAGGAAAATATCCACATCCGGCAAATTCCTTTTTACTGGAAAATCAAGGAGGATCCTTACGTGATGTCACAGCTCAAAAGGCACCGGGTTTCAAAGGGCTTGGAATGGTAACTGATGCATCATGGACTGACTATAATAATGATGGGCTAATCGACCTGGTAGTAGTTGGAGAGTGGATGCCAATAACAATATTTATTCAATCAGAAGACGGAGTATTTAGGGATACTGTCTTTGCGGACCTGGCAAGTAGTAGTGGTTGGTATTATTCAGTTGCTACCGAAGATATGGATGGAGATGGTGATGAAGATATTATCGCCGGAAACCTGGGATTAAACTACAAATTCAAGGCCTCCCCCAAAGAACCCTTTGAGGTATATAGCGATGATTTCGACAATAATGGTCAATTAGACATTGTACTAAGTTATTATGAGCATGGTGAGATCTTCCCCGTCCGTGGAAAAGATTGCTCGACTCAGCAGATTCCTTCTTTCGGAGAACGATTTAAAACCTATGCAGAGTTTGCCAGTTTGAATCTTAGTGAAGTATATGGCCCTTCTTTAGAAAATGCATTTCACCTCCAGGCACATAATTTCGCTTCAGTGTATGTGGAGAATTTGGGTGGTGACAAGTTTGCTATCAAGGAATTACCTTCACTGGCACAAGTATCATCAATCAATGCCATACAAATTATGGATCTTAATGGTGATCAACAAAAAGATATGGTCATCTGTGGAAACCTATATCAATCAGAAATTGAGACTCCCAGAAATGATGCGGGTCATGGATTAGTTCTATTGGGCAACGGAAAAGGTAATTTTACTCCCCTTTCAGTATCTGAAAGCGGATTTTTTGCTCCCGGAGATGCCAAGGACTTAGGCATCATTCGAGTAGCTGGTAATGATATATTTCTCATCGTAAATAATGACGACAGGCTTCAAGCTTTTCAACGAAGAAAAATTGTCTTCTAATTAAAGCGTAGTGCGCAGCGATCAAAGATTATGAATACTGTACTTAGGACTACACATATGCTATTACTTCTGTGTGTACTCGGTTGCCAGAAACATCACCACAGGCATGGATCCCCAGAGTATGATGCGGTAGTGTCACCAGATTCTAGCACAGTCTCCATGATTCATCTTACGCAGAGTGCATATGAACGAATTGATTTTGCCAAGGTCAATTACGCGTTTAACAGAGAGAAGGCCGATCTCCTACAGACTAAATTGGAAAGTATGACCCCGGGATCAGAAATGAATGTGGTCCTTTACGATTTTGCGGACGAATTATTGAGATCTGGTAGAGTCGATGAAGCCATTGTTATTTTTGAGGATTTCCTTCAATTCTTTGATAAACGAGATTTCATAAATAAATTAGAAACAGTTGCAGAGATTAAACGTAAACTCGGTGTCGCATACTTAAGAAAAGCAGAGATCGATAATTGTGTAAATGATCATAATGAAGAATCTTGTCTCATCCCAATTAGTACTCAAGCGCAATATAAAATAACTGAGCCCACGAATAAAGCTATCATCTACCTTGAAGATTTTTTGGAAAGTTTTCCCATGGATTATGAAATTCAATACTTATTGAATATCGCACACATGACTCTGGGGCAGTATCCCGATCTGGTTCCGGAGCAGTTCCGCATACCGGAGACCTACTTTCACCAGGATGACTTTCCCCGTTTCAGAAATATTGCCGGGAAGGTAGGGGTAGATAAAGTTGGTTTATCCGGTGGTGTTTGCTTTGATGATTTTAATAATGATGGCTATTTAGATTTGATTGTTTCCTCCTGGGACAAAAATAGTCAGATAGTTTATTTCGAAAATGATATGCATGGCTCATTCAACGATATGACATCGTTTACGGGGCTCGTCGGTGTGACGGGTGGACTCAACCTAAAACATGCAGATTATAATAATGATGGGTATGTAGATTTTATCATATTACGAGGTGCATGGTTCGATGAATTTGGTAAAATTCCAAATTCCCTCATCAGAAATAATGGTGACGGTACTTTCACTGATGTCACACTTGAGGCCGGTTTGTATTC
>JAUILM010000693.1 GCA_030432855.1 Bacteroidia bacterium | reverse complement strand
GAAATAGTGGATTGTCGCCATGTCCCTCTGCCACAACCTCAATTGATCCATCTCGGTCCAGATCTACGGCAATGGGTGATTGAAAACTAAATTTTGTTCCTTCATTGTTAAAAGGCCAGCCATCGATTAAGTCTCCGTCTATATTGAAGGCATAAATCTCCCGGGTACTGTTTATGATGATATCGAGTGAACCATCCTGATCGAGGTCGCCAACGGTTGGAGTAACGGCCGGTATGTTGGGAAGTGGAATTGGCCATTGACTATTTATGGAGGTTCCATCATGTTTAAGGATGTATGTTTGACCAAAACTTCCTTCTAAATCGCTGCAGATGATTTCAAGCGTACTGTCACCATCCATATCGGCAAGCGCTGGGGATGAAATCATCCAGTTCCCATTAAAAGAAACAGGCCATGGTGCAATAATATTTCCAGCAAAGTCAAACACATAGACCTGACCCGGATCACTATTGAAACCCGTGAGGGCCACAATTTCATCGAGTCCATCCCGGTTGATATCCCCTACAGCTGTGGGAAACCGGCAGAGACCCGAAAGTTGCTGAGACCAAAGAAGTCTCTCATTTTGGAATACATAGAGCTGGTCTGCAACCCCCAGAATAATTTCTTCTTTTTCATCCTGATTGATATCAGCGATCGTGACATTTCGAAAGTTCTTAAATGCAGGATCGGCTGGAAAGGACATGGATAGTTTCAATGAGATATTTGTACTTCTACGGGTAGGTCGAATTCTTTCATTCACTAGACTTTGATCAGAGCTTCTCACACTAATACGACCATCCTGCGAAAGCTGTGCATATTTCCACTGAGCATTTGTACCCGCAGGAATCAGGAGAAATAGTATCAGTAAGAATAAGTAATCTTTCATTTTTTCGAAAGTAAGGCGACTGATTTTGAAGTACAGTTATATCTTGTACTACCGATTAATATACAAAGTTGATAGTAAGATAATTATCATTCCATGGATCAGTTTAGCATCTATTTGCAGCTTGGGTTTGAACACATCTCCGATTTCGAGGGCTATGATCACATGCTTTTTATTATCACCCTATGTGCTTTTTATTCATGGCGTTCCTGGAAGAAGATCTTAATTCTCGTCACTGCGTTTACGATTGGACATTCGATTACACTGGCACTTTCGGCATTCAATGTTATCAATATTCCCCAGCAGCTGGTTGAAACAGCCATTCCAATCACGATTTTTCTGACTGCTATCCATAATGTGTGGTCAAATGCGACGGAACAACAAAAATCTGCTGTGAGAACCAATTACCTGCTGGCTCTTTTTTTCGGATTTATTCATGGAATGGGGTTTTCTAATTTTTTCCGGGCACTGACCGGGGGAGAGAGCATTGTCCTCGAACTTTTTGCCTTCAATGTCGGTTTAGAAATCGGTCAGATTATCATAGTATGCTTGTTTTTTGCGTTATACTTTGTAATCGATCAGATTTTTAAATTAAAACATCGGGATTGGAATCTATTCGTCTCCGGAGCTGGTGCAGGTGTTTCGCTCATCATGATTTTAGAAGCGCTTTTCGCGTCTTCCTAGTACTCTTGAGTCTTGCCCCTGTCTTTCAGGCTGCTGCCCATCCTCTGAAAATGAGCGTGGCAAATCTTTCCTATGATGAGTCCCGTGAGCGATATGAGCTGGACCTGAGAATGTATATCGATGATTTTATGGTCGTGTCAGGTATTCTGGAGCATGAATCCCAGTATAAACCTTCGCTTACATCGGTACCTTCAAAAAGTATGGTCGCTGCATATGTCGAGGAGAATTTTAAAATCAGTATTAATAATCAAGAATTAGATCTTGAAGTGCATCGAATTAAGTTTGAAGAACTCACGATTTATGTCACGTTCAAAATTAAAGAAATAGTGGAGCCGGGGCACATAGAGAGCATAGAAGTCAAGGACAGTATATTCGTAGATCGGTTTGTGAATCAGCGCAATATCATACACGTGGAGATACCGGGGCTAAAGAGAAGGAGCTTGCTATTCAATAAATATCAGCAAGAAGGGGTTCTTGATTTTGATTGAGACTCGCTCTTAGTAATCCATACAGTTGGAAAAAACATGTTTGGCAGATCGTTGATCTTCGAGTACTTCAAAGAAATCATCGAGGTAATCGATCATATGCCTTTTATCTCTGTCGCCGAGTAAGGAGTTATTAACAATGTCCAGGATCTCTTGCTTTTTTGACAGGAACTCCTGACAGATTAAATCTATCTCAACATCATTTTGGCAGGGCCCTAGGTAGAGCCTGTCTCGCACGCTTTTGATGGTCAATTTACTGTTTGGCACGGCGTAATGTGTGCCAACAAGACCTGCATAATCAAAATCATAAGCAACGGGGTAGATGGCACGATCATCAGGTACCTTAATGACCACGAGATTATGTTGATTTAATACCTTCCAGTCAGTATTACCAATCATATATTGGAATACACAAAAGCGGAGATATGTCAGTCTATTGAGTGATTCGGGCTTAAAATATGACAATCCATAAAGTTCACCGTTAGCTCGATCGGCTAGTTGATCTTCATGCTCAATAAAGAATCCATGAATATGTTGTGTGTCCCTTTTCCCTTCTGTATCTATATAGGTTAGAGTGATGTATTTAGTCCTGAAGCTCAGGTCAGTAATCAGATTATTGAACTGATAGATTAATTGTTCTTTCTGCACATAGATTTTGTCGCGATTCGAAAAGGAGCAAGAGTTTACAATTTTTAAAGTGGGATAGGTAGAGAAACCACGTGATCGGAGGTAATTCTTTTTTAGCCGGATTTTGGTAGGGGGCATATAGCAAACTTTCTTACGAATGTTTCCCCTGGATCGAATTTCACCCAGCGTGTCTAAGAGTATGGAATCTCCTGATGTGATTTTGAGGTAAGCATCCTGATACTCATCCTTTTTCTTCATTAATTGCTTGAAATCAGTCTCAATGGTTACTTGCACCGAATCATGCATCGCCAGGTAGTCAAACAGACTAAGATCCTGTCCGAATAAGCCTGAAGTAAAAAGTATAAAGAGTGTGTAGAGTAAAATGGAGCGCATGGTTTTAAGTTTTTGTCCAGTTATTCCAAATACTCGTCTTGGTTTGTAGAAATTCGTTCAATGACTTTCGATCCACCACACCTATTAAATTTCCTGTTTGGTATACGGGAATGATTGAATATCCTTTCTGTTGAAACAATTGAAATAATTGCTTCAATCCTAAAGTATGTGGAACTCTTTCAAAACTGGGACTGAGATATTCGGCAACGGAAACGTTGGTTTCTTTGTTTCGAATAGCAGCATCAATAAACTCTTCATGTAGTACACCTACTGGTTGGCCCCATGCATCGACTACCATGAAATCTTTTTCCAAACCCTCCTCTTTCAATTGTATAGCTTCAGCTATAGACGCATGTACCGATAAAGTAGTGTACTTGGATCGAACTACATCAGCAGCCATGCCCTGGTTTAAGATCATATCAGCATATACCATACGAAACTCATTGGCAGCTGAAATAAATACGAATACACCAATAAATGCCAGAATAAAATCGGATTGCAATATGCCGTAAATAAAAAATCCTACAGCGATGATTTGACCCAGTCGGGATGCAATACGTGTGGCCTTGGTGCGGCCGAGTCTCATGGCCAATAAGGAT
>JAUILM010000692.1 GCA_030432855.1 Bacteroidia bacterium | reverse complement strand
GCTCATTGAGGAGGCACCACGAATCACAATACTGGATGATTGACCAGGGCCCACACCACTGGATACGACCTGAACCCCGGCCGCTTTACCTGCAAGCGCACTCACAAAGTTTGTCCCGGTTTGCTCTGACAGGTCGTCCCCTGATATGTCTTGTACCGCATATCCCAGTGCTTTGGTTTCACGCTCGATACCCAGAGCAGTGACGGTTACTTCATTGAGTCCGATCACGTCTTCCAGTAAAATCACATGGATGGGTCCCTCAACATCAATGGCAATCTCTTGCGTGATATATCCGATAAAGGAGTATACCAGTTGTTGCGTTTGATCGGACACGGTGACTTCGTAGTGACCATCAATATCCGTCACGGTCCCTCCGGTAGCACCTTTGGGGTAAACACTAACCCCAATCAGGGGCTCCCCGTTGTTGTCAACTACTGTGCCCTGTATTTGTCGCTGGGCATGGAGATTGATAGAAAGCAATACACCGATACATAGTATCAGGAACTTGCCTCTACCATTTTTTTGTAGAAAATGTAGACAATAATTCATCTTACTATTATTTGGTTTTAAAAACAATGAGAAGAATATGAGTAGAGTATTCTTGTAGTTTCTTATCGTACTTGTTGCGTATTTGAAGCCATGGGCTTCGACATCTCAGACTGATTAAGAATGCTGTACGTGCGTAGGTATTATTCGTTTCACAAGGATTTCATCTCGCATTACATGGCCAATTTGATACTGCGAAGTTGGCATTTTAAGGTTTTCTTAACTTCAAAGTCCGGTTAAGAATGCTTTAAGAGAATCGTAGATGTATGCCTTCGCACTTAGTGTAAATAAATTGTTTTGATCGCCGATTTTATCAATACTTAATACTGTGATAACCTTCAGATGAGATAGTGGATAGTCTATCAAGTCACTACATCGGTCGAACCATAAAATCTTTAATGACTTCTGGTGAACTGCAACAACTTGAGATTGTTCTTTTGGGGAGCTTAAGAAAGAAACAGAACTATGCACTTTACCAGGAAGGATTTGGAAACAGCGGATCGCAAGTTTAGACTTAATTTGGTGAATTCGATCACAGGGGTTAAGCCGGCGAATTTAATCGGTACTATCTCCGAAGAAGGGAGGACAAATCTGGCAATCTTTAGTTCGATAATACATCTGGGGAGTAATCCGGCGTTTCTGGGCTTTGTCATGCGCCCCACAGCCGATGTACCCAGACACACGTATGAAAACATCGTCAAAATCGGCAGATACACTATTAATGCCGTACCCTTACCCATGATAGAGAATGCCCATTTCACCTCCGCCAAATTCGATCGGCATGTGAGCGAATTCGAATCCTGTAATATTCACCCCACCTATATAGATGACTTTGATGCACCCTTCGTACTTGAAAGCCCTATAAAGATCGGCATGAAATGGGAGGAAGAGATTCCGATCAAATCGAATGGGACCATTCTGATGATTGGTTCTGTGGAGCACATCATACTGGAAGATGGTCTGGTAAACGAAAAGGGATATCTGAACCTTGCAGGTGGAAACGTGGTAGGTATTGGTGGACTAAATCGGTACTTCTCCCTGAAGCAGGTGGGTGAGTTTCCCTATGCACGTTTAAGCGAAGTGCCTGATTTTAGTTGAGGAGATCAATGTGCTAGAATTTTTGTGAAAGAAATGTCCTGGTTAACATCGGGGTTACTATTTTTGCCTCTACAATATCGTCGACATGACAAAACCATCTTATCACCTCGTACTGCTGGGTATCTTCTTGCAGTTTATTAATCTGGGATTCTTGGGGGCCCAGAGTTTCCAATATCATCCAAGAGAATCAGGGTTCTTTTACCATAATGCCAATGGTGTTCGTTCGAGTCTTTCATTTCCTTACGCCACACAGCTAACCCCCGAATTAATATGGCGGGTTGGAGACCAAAATGGATATGGATTAGTAGATGAAGACGGAGAAGTCATTCTGAAGCCCACGTATGATTATATCGGTGGCTTTAAAGATGGTCTAACTATAGTGATCGATGATGGATATTTTGGTGTAATTAACAAAGAAGGTACTCTTGTGCTTGATGTCTTTCATGACGCCATTTATTCATTTAGCAATGATAGTATCTATTTAAAGCTGGACGGCTTGTTGATGGTGTATGTAGATGAGCAATACATTCCTATCGATTCATCGATGTTAGGTTTCCTAAGGATAGACCGTTCTGCCCGAGTAGGTGGTTGCGGTGAGTTTGTAGACGACAACTATGGAAAGTTTTGCGCAAGTCAGATATACAAGGGAGTGCAATATCCTAAATATGCCAGGGAACATGGGTATGAAGGCCAGGTGCTGGTAGAACTGACGATTGATGCTCAAGGAACGGTACTAGAGGAGGAAATAATCCAAAGTGTGGGAGGTGGCTGTGATGAGGAAGCGTTGAGATTAATCCATGAAAATGTTTCTTATTGGCTACCTGCTTTAGAAGGAGGACAGCCGATTGAGTCTACAATTACAGTACCTATCCGATTTACGCTACAATAACAAGATGATTTCCTCAGTATTGATTTAGCGGCAATTCTTGAATTCTAAATAAAATCACACACACATGCACTTTCATTTTCTTCAGAAAGCTATCCTATGTGGCACCATAGTATTATTCTCATTCTGGAGTTGTGATGTCAAGGCACAGTCACGATCAGTAAAGGCCTATAGCAGCTTTTTATTTTTGAATTCCTCTGCAGGAAAGTATCTGGTAAATGATCCCAGGGGTTTAAAATTCAATGGCGCGAGTCTGGCTTATCAGTTTGGAAAGGGTAAATTCAGAGAAATCGAAATGGGGTTTTTCTCATCCCAGGATAGGAATTCCACCACATATGCAGAGCAGCATGGTGGACATATAAGATTTGAAACAGGAAGATACATGAAAAAGCCGCTGTTTAGACGTATACCTCTGCTATGGACGCATAGTTTTATGGTTCAATACAGCTATGCTGATGTCCAGAGTATACACACGGTATATCCAACTAAAGAAATGCAGCTGTCTATGGGCTACGCTCCTGTATGGCATTATCTCCTCGATATAGGGAATCGTTGGTTTATTGATTTTAATGTGAGTCTCGTCAGTATCTATCTTGGATATGAAAAATCAACATCCTCGGCACCGGGGCTGGATGAGCGATTTGGACCGTATAAAGGTTCTTATTATAACGTGATTTTCGAAAGAGATTTGAGAATTGGATTAGGGTATTGCTTTTAATGCTATCAAGGCAATTTTGTTGGATTTGCTCAGATGGCTGATTTCAGTTGGGTGAAGAGGCCGTCATTCTTGATCTTAACAATTCTTATTTTTCTGTTAAAAACCTTTTTAGGGTTTTTATCTAAGCAGCAGATGAGAGGTTGAATATGTTTTCAAGGCATTATTTCAATCCAAAAACATCTGCTATCATGAAGGGAGTTCAATTTTTCATTTGCTCTTTTTTCTGCCTTTTTATCTTATCAAATACTTATGGCCAGGATTCGAGCTTGAAGTTGTATTACAGACTTCCTTCTTCCCAATATGAACCACAGCCATTTTTACTATTTCAGAATCCACCTTCGAGGCTCTATAACTTGAGCCTTGCTTATCAGAAGCGTATAAATAATGGATGGAAATATGAAATAGAAGGTGGTCTTTCGCCCATATCGA
>JAUILM010000691.1 GCA_030432855.1 Bacteroidia bacterium | reverse complement strand
GCCACACCAAAATTAGAAATCGGCGATTCTTCTGTGGCACCCTGGCGTACCACCATCCCTGCCAAGGCTTGTTTTTCCGTCCTTTGCGTGTATCGCAAACCTACATGAATGGGAGCAGGCCTTGCATTAAAACTTCCCTGCAAACCAATTTTTCGACTGAAGAATGGTCGAATCGCTTGCTGTACACCTCCTGCCCAAATGCCCGAGTTCTCCAGAAAAAACTGTCGACGCTCAGGAAAAAAGATGTTAAATCTCTCAAAATTGTTAATTGCCCTATCAACCTCTGCCTGGGCAAAATCCGTATTCACCGTAAAGTCTAGTACTGATCTGGGACTACTGGCCCATTTAACGTCTCCGCCCACCTTCAATGATCCACCGCCTTCTTTCATCGGATCACTAGCATCATCATATTGAAAAAGAGTATATGGCTCTATCCTGACGTTGGCTGACGGTGGAGGCACCTTAATGCCTTTCAACCTGGCTGCATAGGTCATACGATAGGGTGTAAGAGATTGTGGAATGGCAGGAAAAGTCGACACTTCAACATCACGACGTGCGTACCGCACCATGGCCACTCCCCACTCTACCGGACGTCCATCTTCAGGATAGTCATACCGAAGGGTATGAAACGGAATTGCGAATTCAGCAGTATAACCATCGGCTGTTCTGCGTGTCCTTACTGACCACAGTGTATTCCAGCCGATATCATAATTATTACCATTGAAATTCTGAAAATCTCTTTGATTACCGTAGGGTGTAGTCTGAAATGCCTGTGCATATTGCTTTAGGTTTTGAGGATCTAATGCCACTCCAAAAATGTCATTTTCTCCCCAAATAAAATCCCTCCTTAGGTCCTGGACGCGTATACCGCCTATACCCGCACTATCTCTGCAAAATGCTGCGATATATAGATACTTATCATCGTACAGAAACTTCACTTCTGTCGCATATTTAATTTCACCACCTTGTCTTGGTTCTATGCGGAAAAAGTCAGAGGTAATAGAAGCATTGCCCCAATCAGCCTCATCTAACCTTCCGTCAATCCGGATCGATCCAGTTGCTCTGGAAACAAAGATTTCCGGAGGATCATCAGGAGGAGGAAAATCCAAAGCATCACTATCTGAACTCTGAGCGATCATATTTCCACAGAAAAGCATCCAGATAAAAGTTAATAGGATATACCTCCTTTGCATACCATACTGTTTAATGACCCCTAAATGCAGAGATAAAATGCAACACTGTTGCAAATATATCAATATCTTTTGTTACTGCAACAGAGTGGCATTACACTTTTCCCATGGTATTAAACTAGTGAGCCCACTCCGAAAAGGATTATTCTAAGACCCTGGTCTATAGAGACCATTGACTTCTGCGAGATCCCATCATAACCATCAAAACACCAGGGATCCAGATCAGGAGACCCTTCATCATACCCGGATCCTGAAAGGGTTCTGGAGTTAATACATTGCTCACATTTGTGAAAGACAAGGTGCTGTTTAAACATAAACCACCAATAGGTACCAGAATGGCAAAAAGCAACCAGGATGCCCTTAGTTTAAAGTATGCCTGTTCAAGATTTTTCCGATAGTAAAAAATGATACCGGTAATAATGGAAATAACAGACACATAAATGCTTACCAGGAGAAAGAAATCGATTTGATGAAACACAGTTTCTCGAATGTCACTGGAATTCACTAATAAAATCAACATGATGGCAGGCAAGAGAAGCGATATACCTAACAATAGCACTCCAATTAATGGTACCGGCCAAAAATAACCAGAGCGTGGAGTCCTCAAACGCGTATCCTTCTGAAACGGCTCAAAGCACACTTTCCCCATAAAGAAAAGAGAAAAAGGAAGTAGAACATACAACCAGGTCATACCCAGTATATGATCTATACCTCGATAGAAAGCCCAGGATATATCCCTGACCCACGCACCACTCCTTGTAGTTCGCAACGGATCAATATTTGCAGTTCCACCCGCTGGATTTAAGTTCAGATTCGCAATAAATGTCAGCAAATCACCCGGGTCAACCAGAGAAACCTTGACACCTTCAAGATGTACTGGCTCTTCCAGACGATGAGCTTCTGTGAATGGATTCCCCGACTCTACTACCGAAGTATAGACCCAGATCAAAACCATAATATTACTGACGAGAATCAACCATTTGCAAGACGATCGATTCATAGCCAAGCTATAACATCGCTTCACGTCATTCCAGACTTTCCAATAATC
Organism: Bacteroidia bacterium; assembly: GCA_030432855.1. GTDB lineage: Bacteria > Bacteroidota > Bacteroidia > Chitinophagales > Saprospiraceae > JABDMH01. The sequence continues at coordinate 1,446 of JAUILM010000691.1, read as the reverse complement.
CATAAATATTCCCGGGCTAATCAAATTTTAGGCTACATGTAAATCACATTAGTGTAAAGCAGGTATATGATGAAATCTACATCAATACTAATGCAACAACGTTGCAAAGTTAATATGATTTTCATATAATGCAACCACGTTGCAAATCCAGAAATGAAGCGCCTAAACAACACCAAAGCAAAACAATCAGTATTACAGTGTTTTGAGGAAACTCAATTTGCTGTGGCTTTGAGTGAGCTGACGGAGATACTTGACGGCAAAATGAACCGGACCACTTTGTATCGCATACTTGATAAACTCGAAGAAATCGATGTAATTCACTCGATTCAAGCCAGAAATGGCAAGAAATACTTTGCCAGGAATTGTAAACACAATGGTGAAAACCACTCACATCTACACTTCGAATGTTCGGAATGTGGGCGCATCAAGTGCATCGTCACTCCGGTAAATATCCCACCGGTGCCAAACTACAGGATTCACTCTTCCCGAATTCTGATCGTTGGAAAATGTGATCTTTGCTAATCCTAATATGGCTTTGACAGGCCCCGTGCATCACCCCGAATTACGTATATTTGAGAACAGCACCATTAAAGACTGCTCACCATTATTGAGGCAATCAATATCTACAAATGAGTTGAGCCAAATTATAATATGGGAGTAATTAGACGAACCAAGGCTGTAAACACTTTGCTTACCCTATTTGAAGAGAAGGAAGGTGCGGTGTCAGTTGTAGACTTGATTGAAGAGTTGAAGACAGAAATGAATAAGACCACTGTCTATCGAGTGCTTGATCGACTGGAGCAGGACGGTTTTATCCATTCATTTAATGGGAAAGATGCCCTGAAATGGTACGCCCGTTGCAAATCCTGTACCACCACCTCACATTTTGATAAGCATCCTCACTTTCAATGTCTGCGATGTGGTAAAATGGAGTGTCTGTCTATTGACATTGTGATTCCTACTTTAGAGAATCACACGATCGAATCCCAGGAAATACTATTGGTAGGATGTTGCGACGAGTGTGATGTCACCATGGAATAGGTCAGGTCACATCCTAAAGTATCATAAAACTGCTCTTCATGCTTGATTCTTGCATGTAATACTTGATTTCTGTCAGTATTTTGCTTACCTATTGATTATCTTGAATTTAAAACCTTTCACATGGCAACATTCAACCTCAATATTAACGGCACACAACATCAGGTAGACGCAGATCCTGACACACCCATGCTTTGGGTACTAAGAGACAACCTCAATTTAGTCGGTACAAAATATGGCTGCGGTATCGCTCAGTGCGGAGCCTGCACCATACACCTGGGGGATGCAGCTACACGGTCCTGCATGCTTCCTGTTTCTGCAGTGGGAGAGCAAAAAATCACCACCATCGAAGGCCTATCCGAAGAAGGTGATCATCCTGTACAGAAAGCATGGATAGAGCATGATGTT
>JAUILM010000690.1 GCA_030432855.1 Bacteroidia bacterium | reverse complement strand
AAATCCACTTTGGTACGTGCCAAATGTATAATTTGGCCACGAATAGTTACCATTGGAATTTGCAACCCATGTAAAAGTCCCTGTGCCTAATGGCAAACTAGTACCATACGCATCAATCACCTGAAGGAGCTCATAATTAACTTCAACTCCCAGAGATGACACACAATTCACTGAATATTGAATGGTATGTGTCAATCCGGGCTGACCAAAGAAGCTTGCACTGTACCCCAAAATGGGTTGACCTGAATTGCTTGGTACAAAGGCTGGAGACACACGACCATCCGCAAAATGGATACCACCCGCCACTGTGACGATGTCTCCCAGAGTCAAAGAATCAGGAGATGTCAACTCAGGAATTGCATTTACAATGTCCATACCTGAGAAAGTCAGGGTCGCGGGCCATGTATCCGTACTGCCCACTACACCTGTGTAACTGTTTCCTGTAGATATATCAGTCCACATTACTTCGATGTCCAGCGTTTGCACATCGGCCCACTCCAGATTAGGACTTACACGTCCTGACCCTTGCGTTTTGCCATCTGCACCTGGTTGAAGGTTATTTGTAAAATCTACATTGATTTCCATCGTAAAATCGGCAGCCTGCCCCAATCCAATGAATCCATCATCATTGGCTGTTTGGGCAAAATTAGGCACTGCCCCCTCAGGAAAGTCACTGAGTTCAAAGAGCTTGTCATCATCGACACAACTAGTTGCAGCCAACAATCCAAGCATTAAAGAGAAATATATTATTCGTTTCATAATTGTCTTTTAATGTTTCAATTAAATCCGTTGCTGCTTAATTTGGATCCCAGAAAACGCGGTCCGCAGTGGGGTTTTTCTGAGGTGGTGCATTAGGATTTAAGTTTAGATCCTCAGCTCTCCAAGGAAGGGATACCAAGAATGGAGTCGCGCTAGAAGTAATCTGTGAATACTGACCCACATCGGTATTGGGATCAAATAATACGGGGTATCCCCGACGACGATAATCGTTATATGCATCAATTGAATTACCAAATCCAGCGATCCATTTCTGCGTGAGTATGACTTCCAACTTTCGATCATCATCACCCGCATCATATTCAGCGAGAACTCCAGCTATGTAGGCGTCGATATCCTCCTGGGTAATGGTAGGTACTGTCTGGGAGGTGCCCGTATTTTGCGACACAGAGTTTACTTTATCAAATGAAGCCTGAATAGCATCACTCAACAGTTGTCTGGCATCCCCATCAATCACTCCATCAAACGCAAGCTCAGTCTCAATGAACAAGCGCGTATAATAAGTGAGCATTCGCTCGGGTGCAACACCTGTACCGGTCGTTGCACCGATCTTAGTACCCGATCCGTCATCATACCATCCTCCGCAGGGATAAATCCCCAAAACTGTCTGAGAATTTTGCTGAGCACCAGCCTGAAAGGGTCCTGAACTTCCAAAATGAATTGTGAGGAAACCATCTGCATCTAATCGTTCAGCTGGATTCTGCGGCGCTTCTCCAGGCTGCAATTGCTTGTTAAAGTAGTACGGCACCCTTGGGTCCACTACACCATTTAAAATATCGGGGTTATTGCCCTGCATAATATCCCAAAACCAGGGACTGATGTAGTAAATGGGATTCGCGCTGGCATACTCGATAGTAAATGCATTGTGCCGGTTGTCAGGAGAAATTGAACTACCAAATTGCAGTTCAAAGTCATCTCCTGCTCCAATCAAATCACCTTCGTTAATTAATGCTACAATTTGTGATTCAACGCCGCTATCCACCATACGCATATTATTAAGCATACGTAGTTTCAACGTTTTGGCAAAGGTAATCCAGGCGCTGTTAGATCCACCATAGATCAGATCGTCTGCACCGGGCTTTTTAGGCTCTGCATTAGTAGAATTGGTGATATTATCAATGCCCGCGTCAATCATCGCCAGCAATTGTGGATAGATCTGTGCGTCATCATCAAATTTAGGTGCCTGAAATTCAGCAAGCTTGTGTGCTTCACTAAATGGCAAATCACCCCATACGTCCACCATAATGGCGTAGGCATAGGCTTTTAAGATTTTACCAATCCCGGCATATTCCAGATTTGGGATTTCTCCTTCACCTACATTTTCAGCCGATTCAATCATTACCGTCAAATCCTGTAGGGCTATATCATACATCTGTTGCCATGCAGCATTGATCATGAAGTCATTACCCTGCGTACCGTATCGATCAGGATCTCCCCGTCTGACGGTCTGGTGCATAAATACACTCAAATGCGAACTCAATCCGGTAGTAGATAATCCTGAAGCACCAGCTATGGCTACTTGCGAATTTGTGAGTAGCTGACTAAGTGCAGCTTCAGTAGGGTTATTGGGATCTGTGTTTATATCGAAGAAATCATCACTACAGGAGGTAAACAACAGCATGGCTGTCACTCCGGCAATCAATGAGATCCTATTTATTATAATTTTCATGGATAACATCTTTTAGAAAGTGATATTTAAATTCACACCATATCGCTTAGACTGTGGAGCCGCCGCGTACTCTATACCCTGGGTATTGGTATTTCCAAATCCGTTTCGTTCAGGGTCAAAATTCAGAGAGTGTGGAATATTAGGTGCGAAGTGCCAGAGGTTTCTTCCTGTAAAAGTCAGAGAAGCACGACCAAATGGAGTGCGTTCCAGCAGACGCTCAGGGAATGTATATCCAAATGAGATCTCTCGTACTCTAATCACCGTACCATCGAACACAGATACATCATCCTGACCATTGATAAACAACGAACGGCTGTTACCAGGCTGGAAGAAAATATCGTTAGTTGTAATTTGAACGGTATTCGGAATCTTGTTACCTGCCTCATCCAGTAATGGCTGACCAGTGATAGGATCTCCCAGGAATCCAGGAATGATACGTGAAGGCTCACGATCCTCTGTATCCTTCACTACACCCCGACCCAGCAATCGCTCAGTGGAAGTAGAGTAAAATGCACCACCATCGCGATAATCCATCAGGACAGACAGAGAAAATCCTTTGAAGGAGAATGTATTACTCAAACCTAATGTGAAATTTGGATTAGGATCACCCAGGATTCCAAATCCATTGTTTTCCACAGAAGGGAACAATGCACCACTAGTAGGATCAATCAGGTAGTTTCCTTCCTCATCTTTCGCTGAAACTGTACCATATAGAGCACCATAAGGTTGACCTACTTCAAGTACAGGTCGAATACCACCTCCAAATAGATTTCGGATATTGATTCTTTCAATGCCTTCCCGTAGTGCAATTACTTCACTTTCGTTCTTTGTAAAATTAGCGTAGATATCCCAGGTCAGGCTATTCTTCAGCTTCAAGGGCACTAGTCGCAATCCAATTTCTACTCCCTGATTCTGCAGATCTCCAAAGTTGGTCGTCAACTGCTCATAACCAGTAGCTGAAGGGATCGAGATGTTGGCGATCTGGTCGGTAGAGTTTCGCTTATAAAAAGTAAAGTCAAGATCTATTCTTCCGTAAAAGAACTCGAGACGAGCACCTGCTTCGATCTCGGTTGTAAACTCCGGAGTCAACCGTGGATCAGCTGCCGCATTACTTTGGGTAATACCTGCCTGACCATTAAAAGGAAAGTCATTCTCCGCAATCGAGCCAATAGCGCCTGAATTTGAACCCAGATTCACATTAAATGTGTTAGATAGTGAATATACCGGAGCATCATTACCCACCT
>JAUILM010000689.1 GCA_030432855.1 Bacteroidia bacterium | reverse complement strand
GTCCTTTGTACTCGATACTTCAACACGCTCTAAAATCAACCCTTTACTTAGATTAACCTCTATAAGCGTATCTTGCTGGACCGATAGATTTATGCTATCTGAGCGATAGCCCACATAAGATACTATCAAACTAAAAGGTTGCTTAGTTGGCACTTCAATGGCAAAATATCCATTCTCGGCACTAAGCACAGAAATATTTCCATCCCTAAAATAAATATGTGCTCCGTTTAGATATTCTCGACTTCCTTCATCCTGGATATAACCACGAATTATAGATTGTGCTGACATTGAGTGGGTAGCACAAGTGAACAAGATCAAGAGAACAGAAATGCGGATTCCAATCAAGCCAAGCTTCGTTGAATGTTTATAATGAATGAATTAAAAGCCTAATCAAAAATCTCAACATACTCTTTATTGACGGATACTACTGCTCCCACACCATTATGTACATTTGAATACAACGCAGTGGGCTCAGATCCGAAGAAGAATTTTTGAAAATCTTTTAATTTTTCATCGGTTGTAATTCTATCCTTGTATTGAATTAAGCTCTTCTTAAATAAATAGTATTGCTTCGAAGTAGACCCTACACTTAGGAAATCCCCTTCCGGATATTCATCCTGTCTTTCGATTCCATTGCCGCCTCGGGTTGCACTATTAAGCAGTTGAAAAAATACGCTTACATGTTCTCCTTCAAAGAGTTCATCACTAAGGACATAAAATGAAGGATTGAATTCAACTATACCCTCTGCCTTGATTTTAGGGTCCACTGCACTCCCGAATAGAAAGAAATCTATATAACAAAGGGTAGGATTATTTCTGTTGCATTCTTGTCGAATAAACTCAAATTCAAAGTATTCCCTCCTATCTGTGTTTTCGAGAAGGAGCGTAATTTCATGAAAATCATCACCCGTGGGATCTCCCGTTTCAATTCGTTTATGATCCCATTGGTCGATTCGATTTATTTCTGGTACTGTATCAATTGCCCAAACTGAATCTCCATCTACTTGTGCAATTATTTTATAGGAATTAGAAGGCAATGCAGTAAACTCACTTATATACCATCCATTGCCTTCCAATGCTAGTGTATCTCGCTTCTCTTCGTTCTCCAGCACAATCACAACAGCATCATCCACCGTAGGACTACCTTCGATTTCTACACGGCTCGTTTTACCTACATACACCTTGATTTGTTTATTTGCGGACAGTATGGAACTTAGTACAACCTTATCTGTCTGAACAGGGATTTCAATGTCTACATCCTGAATACAGCCAACAAGAACTAACATATAGATGCTGAAGCCAACAAGCAATCTCATGCTGTTACAACGTCAATTATGTTCCTTCTATTCTGCACTACTTTTCAATATTCCAATCTTTGAAGTGCAGCGAGAATCCAAGGGTACCATATCCCGCATAATCAATGTCATAAAAGTCATAATAATCAACATTGGCATTCGTACGGTAATACCCTTCTGAGCTGGTTCGATAATATATTCCATCAGGTCTCATGCAGAAAACACCATTATTTGATGAACTAACATCAAAATCCCATAGTGGGCTGGTGCTACATCCATTGAGTCCACTGTACTTTACCGATGAACTTCCATTGCAACCAGGACCATTCCAATGATTGAAGACATAAGACCAATCTCCATCCCTGATATGAAATGATGGTGAATAACTTGAACTATACTTCCACTTACCCCATGACTTCTTCTGAGCCTCACAACGCATAAGGAAGGTGACATCAATAAATTGTGCGCAATCAGAAAACAAAGGTGAACCATATGGCTCAGAATGCCCATCAATCCATATCATGATACGTCTATTTGTATTGCTAGGGACATAGAACCACTGTCTAGCGATTCCAAATGAATAATTAAGACTCCTAGAGTGCTCGTCTTCATCCTTAAATATCACTATGAGTTCATCACTAATCACCTCATTTTCAATCGACTTTAAAAAGTCTTTCTTCTCGTATGATCCATCCTGAAGCACTCTAAAAGATGTTTGATCTACCATGTAAAGTTTACTACCAACTTTGAAGAATCCTTCTTCGTTTGCAAATGGAGAGTATTGCACTTTCCATAGTCCATATCCCCAATAATCACCCTCTGAGTCCTCAGTCATTTTTACAAATCCATTTTCGAGAGCATTAGTTAGTTCTTCAGACTCTGGTCTGTCTTCAGGTGTCAACTTATCTTGCTCCTCTTTTGGCAGCGACTCATAGTACTCATCGATCTTATCTTCAGCGATCATAACTTCATAAAAGTGACGATACCATGAATAAAAGCCAATTGACTCTTGCCATTTAACAACCGCGGCAATTGGAGCTCTCCAAAACTCATCCATGGAGTTTTTAAAGGATTCTTCTGACTCGAAAACCAGCATGCCGTTTTCCAATCTAATTTTCTCAGAAGGTTCAAAAAGGGCCTCTATTTCGGCTACATTTTGAGTCTTTCCCGTATTAGATTCAAAGGAGGTCTCAGTATCTTTCGAGCAACTGGTCATGCAAATTGTCAGTAAGAAAATGCTAGATTTCATATTCAAGTTACCAAACAGTGAATCTGAAATTTTAACATTTATATTTCGGCAGCTCTTCGATCGCCACTACCAATTTCCTAAGATGAAGGTATCAAAGAGTGTATACAGCCTCACTACTCCCATGCGGCACCACTACTAGTCTAGTTAATCCTTACGGCATTTAGGCCTACTCTTGGAAATGACACCGTAGTAGCTATACATCTATTAAAACCTTTCACAACATATATGAACATAGAATATGAGTGCACAATTGGAATTGAACGGTTAATCTGAATCTGAATGTCTCATTGAAATGTCATGAAGTATTGTATGCGGAGAAAAAACCTAACTTCCAATGCATCCAAAGAAATCGAGGGAACGTTCTACTGCTCCTGCTGCCGAGCTCTCTGAAGTTCCTCCTCGATGCCGGTCGATCTCCTGCGTTGTGTCTTTACCGTCTGTTTACCAAAATTGTAAGAAAAGGAAAGGGTAGCAAACCGCGTATCCCGTTTGCTGATGAAAGCATCATCGATTCGCCCAAAAACTGTACGTCCTCGTGGGTATCCCTGATAAAAAATATCATTGAAATTAAATCGAATAGATCCTCGGTTCTGAAGAATGGATTTTTGAAAACCAATACTGATTTGCGAGATGTCTTTTATTTTGGAGATGCTGGCGTAGTGGCCGGGTAGATAAAATCCACCTAATTGTATTCTTAGATCTTTTCCCAGGGAAATACTGTGATTGGTGTTGAGTACAAAGATGGTATTCAGCCGGTCAAAAGCAAATCCACCAATTTCTCCCTGAAAATCGTTGAACGATAGATTCAGATTCCATTGACTTGACCATTTCCTGGTGAATTGAATAGGGAGACTGGCTATGATACCCAAGCTATTTAGGTCGTCGATATTAATTGGTTTTACGACTACGATATCTTCCGTCCCTTCCTGAAAAATTGCCCTGTTAAGATTATCTGTGGTCAATCCGTAATTGATGGCAAAGTAATATCGTTGCTTGTAGGTATAATTCACCTCTGCTGACCATGTAAATTGTGGGGTTAAAAAGGGATTGCCGACTCTATAGGTATAGTTATTGACAAAGAATCGAAATGGGTTGAGATCATTGTATCCCGGCCTGTCCAGCCTTCTACTTAGACTAAGGCCTACGATATGATTT